>JBLHJX010000199.1:0-9925 GCA_047619225.1 Candidatus Latescibacterota bacterium | reverse complement strand
CCAACAAGGGGACAATCGAAAGCATCTTGGCACTGGTACCCAATTCCAAAATCGGAAACAAATCTGTCAAATAATCGCGCAACACATTGCCCGTCACAGAAATGGTATCTTTGCCTGCGCGTGCCCGTTCAAGTGACAACCGCGTCGCATCAACCGGCGACAGAATCTGAATATCCAAACCCTCTGTATTGTGATCCTTCAAATAAACAGTCACCTTCTCAATAAGATTGGCATCATGCGCTCTGCTTTTGTCCAACCAAAAAATAGCCGGTGAACCTGTAATTCTGGCGCGAGTAACCGCCAACTTAACCCAATCTTGAACCGGAAGATCCTTGGTTTGACACATCCGCCAGATATCACCTGCTTCAACCGCATGCTCAAACAAAACCTTCCCAGAAGCATCAACAACACGCACCGTGCCCAGTGTAGAAAGTTCAAACGTTTTATCGTGCGACCCATATTCCTCTGCCTTTTGCGCCATCAAGCCCACATTAGAAACATTGCCCATCGTGGTCACATCAAAAGCACCGTGTTCTCTACAAAAATCAATGGTCGCCTGATAAATCCCCGCATAACACCGATCGGGAATCGCAAACTTTGTATCGTGAAGCGCACCATCTGGCCCCCACATTTTGCCAGACTCACGAATAGCAGCCGGCATAGAGGCATCGATAATCACATCACTGGGCACATGTAAATTTGTAATGCCACGATCCGAATTCACCATCGCCAGTTCAGGGCGACTTTCATAACACGCACGAATGTCTGCTTCTATTTCTGCGCGTTGTGCATCTGGCAATGTTTCTATTTTTGCTTCAACATCCCCCCAACCATTATTGACATTCACACCAAGCTCTTCAAACACAGCCGCATGTTTTTCAAAAACATCCTTAAAGAAAACAGTAACTGCATGCCCAAAAATAATAGGATCTGAAACCTTCATCATTGTGGCCTTAAGATGCAAAGACATCAACACACCCTTCTCTTTTGCATCTTCAATTTGCGCCTCATAAAAAGCCTTCAACGCGCGACAGCTCATCACGGTTGCATCAATAACTTCCCCGACCTCAACCGCTGTCTTTTCTTTCAATACCGTTGTATTGCCATCCGAACTCACAAACTCAATTTTGACATCGCCTGCCTCTGCAATCACAGCCGACTGTTCGCTGCCAAAAAAATCGCCACTGTCCATATGTGCCACGTGAGACTTTGAGTCAGACGCCCACGCACCCATCGGATGCGGATTGTTCTTAGCATATTCTTTTACAGCAGCAGCCACCCGACGATCTGAGTTTCCCTCTCTTAACACAGGGTTGACCGCACTGCCCAAAATCTTAGCGTACCGATCCTTAATTTCCTTTTCACCATCCGCCTCTGCTTCTTCCGGATAATCTGGGATATCATATCCCTGCGACTGAAGTTCTTTAATGGCACCAACCAATTGAGGAACCGACGCACTGATATTGGGCAACTTAATAATATTGGCTTCTGGTGTCTTGGCCAATTCACCCAATTCCATCAATGCGTCAGATTGCTTTTGGCTCTCCGTCAGATTTTCCGGAAAATTTGCAAGAATTCTGCCGGCAAGAGAAATATCCCGTTTCTCTACAACAATGCCTGCTGCTTCTGTAAACGTTTGAATGATTGGCAAAAACGAGTAGGTTGCCAATGCAGGGGCTTCATCTGTTTCGGTATAAATAATCTTCGATGTCATTCTGTTTCCCTAAGTTTTAATGGTATAATTTAAGGGTGATACTGGGCAGGGAGACCCTGCCCCTCCTACAACTTAAAGTCCAAACTCTGTGGTTTTTTAGGAAGCGGATTCTGACGATGAGCTTCTTCCATCACAGCGATCTGTTTGCGTGTTTGCTCAGGTTTAATCAATCGCTCTGCCCCATTTATGAGCACGTCATATACATTGTTATAAAACCGCTCTGGGCCACTGGGCATCGATTCGAGTGTATACCCAACAGCCCCCTCAGTTCGCACTTCGTCAAGTGTCCACGACTCTTCTGTATACTTGAGTTCTTCACGTGGATACTTGCGATCGATCGACCACAACCACATGTCGTGTTTGGGCGCCGTATCGGGGTCAAAATATTTCCACTTAAGCTCGCGCGCCCCACCAATCAAACCCCCATTTGTGCCGCTGATATTATATGTAAAAGGATCTGAGTAGGTATACAAAGAGCTGATATCAATATCAATCTGAGGTGCTTTTCGTTCGGGGTCCCACAGTGTCATCGTAATATGATTTTCAGCATCGCCCTCAAACGGATTGCGACAATCCATACGACAAAAAACCTCGGGTGTGTTTTCCCACCCAAACAAACACAGCGCTTGATCTACAGCATGGGGACCCGTATTCAACAAACTGCCCCCCCACAAGTCTTGCCGCGTTTGCCAATCCCATCGCCGTCGAAACCCACTCCAGGCCGAACGAATATGCACAATATCACCCAACACACCCGATGCAAGCACTTCTTGAATCTTATCAAAAAAGGGTTGCAGGCGATTATTCTGAAACGGGAAGAACAGACGATCATTTTTATCAGCCGCTTCGGTAATGCGATCAAAATCGGCAACCGTACGCGCATTGGGCTTTTCACAAATCACGTGATAACCCGCATTAAGAGCCGCAATACTGGCATCAACATGGAGAGGAGATGGCAATGAATTGACAAAAAGATCAAAACCACCTTCTTCGAGCATAGGACGCCAGTCGCTATAAACCTTCTCTGCCTTAAGCTCAACCTCAGCATCTTCGCGACGCTCAGGAAGCTGATCGGCCACAGAAGCAATCGTAAATCGATCGGTATCTTGCATTAAACGCTTTGAATGGATATTGTAACCACTGCGACCTTGGCCGCCAACAGCTACGCGAATTTTGTCAGACATTGGGTGCTCCTCTTTTGTAATAACTGCGGATAATTGGATAAACACCTAAAAGTTATCTTAACAGTACACCATAAGGATTTCCATATTATACAAAATATCTTGCCAAAACAAGTGATTTAAAAACCATCGGTGAACGAATTCACCATGCATCCTCTACCTTATCTGAACAACAAATCTGTTCAATTAATCTTCCTAATCACTTGTTCCGCGGTGATTTATCCAGTACAGATAACAAGTGTTCAAACCCGCATAAGCATATTGTCTATCACAAGCGTTGCCGCGCCAATGCCCAACGCATTTTCACCCAGTATGCCAACCTCTATCTCTGGGCATGATATCTTTTGTGAATAAATCTTCTCTTGCAACTGCGTTTTAATACGCGTCATAAAAGGCAAATAAAGCGTCAACTCACTCTTATTAAAGACAATCATCTCAGGGCTCAACAAATTCGTCACATTGACCAGCCCAACAGTAATGGCATCCGCCGCATCATGGAGCAATTCAGTACATATAGGACACCCCTCACGGGCCACAGCCACAACATCACCCACTGTTACTTCACGCTGCAATCCCGCCATCCGACGCTTCAACAAGCGCGCCGAATCAGACCGCATCATGCGCACCCCATGACCTTCAATAGCCGACTCACTTGCTATTGTATTCAAACACCCTCGCATCCCACACGTACAAACAGCCCCATTTGGATTGATCACCATATGGCCCAACTCACCTGCTGTGGCAAAATGGCCTGTATACAATTCTCGATTCACAATAATGCCCCCACCCAACCCCCTTGAGATATGCACACCAAAGATATGATCTTTTGCCATGGCAATGCCAAACCGTGCCTCACCCAAAGTCATTGCATTGGCATTGTTCTCCAAAAATGTGGGCAACTGAAAAGCATCTTCAAACAACTGTACAAATGCAATGCCTTCCCAACTGGGCAACGTCGATGAATACACAGCCACACCGCGTTGTTTGTCAATGAGCCCCAAAAAACTGATACCAATGCCCAACACCTTTTGACGATCCACCGCACTGCGTTCAATCACATCATCCGTCAAACGAATCACACCCTGCAAAATCGCCTGCGGATCAATTTCAAGATCAATCGCAGTTGTTTCCCGAGCAATCACCTCACCCTTACTGTTGGTCATGATCACAACAACGCCATCTTGCCCAATATCGATGCCAATCAAATTAAAAGCATCAGGGTCAATCTCCATCAAGACGGGTTTGCGCCCCACACCGGCAGCTACATCTTCTGTATCCGCCGGATAAACAATCCCCTGCGCCTCCAACTTCTCAACAATTGCCGAGACGGTAGAAGGGGATGCATTGATGAGTCGTGCAATGGCCACGCGGGAAAGACGCGTATTGAGATGCAGCGCTTTGAGCACTTGCGCCGTTGTTTTATTCTTCAACAACAACTGGATATCATAAACACGCACATTATTTCCAATCGTCAAATGGATTGTTTGTGCTGGCCAAGGGCAACGACACACGCGTACCCGCTTTGTGAGACGCATGCGCCATCATCGCCATTTCCAAATGCACACGGGATTGTGCCAGATCAACCAAATCCCACTCGGGTTCGCGCCCCTCAAGCATATCAATCATAGAACGGGCCATGCGATGATGTGCGTTCACCCATTTGTCTTTATCTGGTGGGGGTTCCGAAGGAATTACTTCCCAACGATCATCATCAAAAAGCCCCGGATTTACCAAGGGATGATAATAAATATCCGGTTGATTAGACATCGGTCCAGGCAAAGACAGCGTCCCTTTTGTACCATGAATATCGATGCGATAAGGAATCTCTTTGCCATCGCCCCGATAAGATTCAAAATCAACCGCAACCCCACCCGGAAATTCATAATACGCTTTAATGCCATCCCCCGCCACCAACCCCATACCTTCAACACCTTCTTTCACATCTGCCGGTGTTACACTGCGTCCATCCTGTGTCAAATGTGCATGGCACCACAAAGGCGTGCCCCAAAGTTGGCAGACAAAATCAAGAAAGTGTGGATACAAATCCAAGAACAACTGATCGCCCCCGTGTTCGCCTCCCATGCCATAAATGCGTGCCAATCGCGGTTCACCGATCTTGCCCGATCGAATCAACGGAATGGCCACCTTCTGAATGGGCGGATGCCCACGCCAAGGATGCGCTACCACCACCGAAGAACCCGACTTCTCACACGCGGCAATCATCTCATCAACTTCGGCCACAGAAGCCGCAACAGGTTTTTCCATATAAATATGTGCTCCTGAAGCCGCACAGTTTAAAACCAAATCCAAATGGTCCCCAATCTCACGCGATGCCACCACCACAATATCGGGCGATTCTGTTTTCAACATCTCCACATAATCGGCATATCCTTTAGGCGCACCCGAACGTGCCATAGCCGCTTCACGCCCCTCTGTATCTGGATCGGCCAACGCAACAAGCTCTGCCCCTTCTACACCCGTAAACGCCCGATCCAAATAATGACCGTAACTGCCTCGGCCCGTGTGACCAATAATTGCGACCCGCTTCATTTTGCACCTCCTACCAGTTCAACCGATTTTCCTGTCGCCATCGATTCATAAATCGCATCAATCGCACGCATCTGAGCAACACTGTCTTCTAGTGGAATACGATGCGGTGCCCCCGTTTCCAAACAATCGCACAGGTGTTCCAATTGCAGCGCAAATTGAAACACAGGTTCAAATTCAATCACTTCTTTTCCATCGCCTGTCTCTTGTTCAATGGCAACCAACTGATCCTCATTATTCCACGCCTTGTCCATACGCAACATGCCTTGGTCACCGATAACTTCGGCATATTGAGACCGCCAGGCATTAAACGCCACCGAAATTTGTGCCGTGCGCCCACCCCCAAAATCCATCACGATAGTAGACGCATCGTCCACTTCAACCCCTGGCAATTCAACCGCAAAAATACGCTCGGGTTCTGCCCCAAACATAAACCGTGCATGATGAATATTATAACACGCCAAATCAAAAATACTGCCGCCACCTTGTTCTTTGTTCCAACGCCAATTCTTTTCGGGTCTTCTATTTTCGAGGGGCACACCTGTGCAAAATGTGCTGCGCACCTGTATCAATTCTCCTATCGCCCCCGAAGTAACCAATTCCTTCGCTTTGATATGCATCGGATGATACCGAAACTTAAACGCCTCAGCCACCAACACACCGCTTTCTCTTCCCGCTTGTGCAAATGTCTCTGCTTCGGCTGCATTGATCGTAAAAGGTTTCTCACACAAAACAGCTTTCACCTGACCAGACCGTGCCGCCTGAATACCTGTTTTGGCATGATAAGCGCCCCAATTACAAATCACGACAATGTCCAAATTCTCTTTTGCAAGCATCTCATCCAAATCGAGATACTGCGCCTCAACACCAAATCGCTCACCAAAATTTGCCATTGCATCTTTCGATATATCACAAACAGCAACCAATTCTGCCCGATCAACCTGCTGACAGGCCTTTCCATGTGCCCGCGCAATGCCACCCGTACCAATCAAACCAACGCGATAACTCATGCTATTCCTCCATGATGAATGACAAAAGACACAAAACAGTGTCATTATAATAAAACAGGCTTATTTTTTTGTCAAACGAACTAAATATCCTTATTTTAAGCATTATTTCTTGACAATTTGTCCAAAAAAATCATGATTATTCCAATTCCAAAAAAATACACTCCTATATAGGACACACACAATGCCAATGGTCTATGGACATTACGAACAAAATTTCACACGCTTAGACCGTGCCCAAGAATTGGCAAAAGAAAAAGACGTCAGCGTCCCACATATTGCACTGGCCTTTAACTTCCATCAACCCTTAAACATTTTTTCCATCATTGGCGTCTATCACCCCGATGAATGCAAAACCAACATTGAAGCGCTCAGCTTAAAACTCACCCAAACAGAATTAGACTGGTTAGACCTCAAACGCGATGACCGATAATTGACAATCCACCAAAACATCTGGAGGCAACATGAAAAACATCGGATTCATAGGCCTGGGCAACATGGGCATCAGCATGGCCGAAAACCTCATCAAAAACGGATTCAACCTCACCGGTTTTGACCTCAGTCCAAAACAATTGGACACACTCCAATCGTTGGGCGGCACACCCGCAGCAACCTGCAAAGAGGTGGGCGAAAACTCAGAAGCTGTCTTTATCATGGTATTGAGCGGCACCCAGGTCAAACAAGCCCTCCAAGGTGACACGGGTCTGCTTGCCGGACTCAAACCCGGTTCTACCATCATCGTATCTGCCACCATCCACCCCTATGAAATACGAGAAATTGAACAACTCATCATCGACATCGACAAAGATCTTCACCTTGTCGACACGCCTGTCAGCGGTGGCAAACCCGGAGCCGAAGCCGGCACCCTCGCCATGATGGCGGCTGCACCCAAAGACGTCTTTGACAACATCAAACCCGTCTTAGAAGCCGTGGGCAAAAACATCTTCCACGTGGGTGAAGAAATTGGCCTTGGCCAAACCGTCAAAGCATCCCTTCAAGCCCTCATTGGCTCAAGCTTCACCGCCATCTTTGAATCGCTCGTACTCGGTGTTAAAGCAGGTGCAAAAGCCGAAGTCCTCTACGAAGTCTTCAGCGCCAGCGGCGTGGGCAGCCCGCTCTTTAACAATGCCGCCTCACTCATCATAGATCGCAAATTTAAAGACACAGGCAGTCACATTGGCACCATGTATAAAGACCTCGGCATTACCATGAATATGGCCAAAGAAAATGGCGTGTCTATGTTTACCACCAGCGCAGCATTTGAACTCTTCCAAGCCGGTATCTCGCTCTTCCCCGAAGAAGACAACTGGTCCATAGTCAAACTGCTCGAACAAATCGCTGGCACAACCGTCCAAAAATCCAACACAGAGGAATAAACATGAAATTAGGCGTTATTACAGACGGCATCAGCCGCGACTTTGCACACGCATTAAACGTCATGACAGAATTTGAACTCACCTATGCAGAATTACAATTTGTTGGCGACACCGAAGTAGGTGATCATACACCCGAAGAAATCCAACAGATCAAAACACTCGCCGACCAACACAACGTTGCCATCTCCTGCATCTCACGCCACAACTTTGGTGGTCTGTCCATCATGGAGGTGGAGCCAGAAAGCGAAATCTTCCAAACCCATTTGGCTGCATTCAGGCGATGCATCGACATGGCCAAAGCCCTCGGCACAAACCTGGTACGCATTATGAGTGGCCGCAAAGAAATGATTCTTTTTGGCAGTCATGGTGCCGAAGTTTGGAACGTGAGCAATGGCGCTTGGGATCGTTTCTTAAAACTCATGGAATACCCCGTAAAAATCGCCGAAGAAGAAAACGTCACCCTCGTGGTTGAAACCGGCAACAACTCCATGATCACGTCGGGTTTTCTCGGTAGAAAATTCATCGATGACATCGGCAGCAAAAATCTCAAAATCTTGTGGGACGTGCCCAACAGCCTCTACTGTGCAGACACCCCATACCCTGATGCTTATGAACTCATCAAAGATCACATTGGTCACATCCACATCAAAGATGGCCACGTCAACGTCCCCCATGCAACCTTAGACATTTGTCCCATAGGGGAAGGAGACGCCGCACCCTACTTTGAAGACATCGCCAATGCATTAAGGCGTGACAACTACCAAGGCATCATCTCATATGAAAGTGTCTATCGACCAGATGGTGGCACCTTTGAAGACGGCTTCAGAACCTGTATACCCGCATTCAAAAAGTTATTTGGTGATGAATCCTGACCCACTATCCTTTGATCGATAAACGCTTAAAAGTCGCGAACCAAAAATTCCTCATAAAAAAGGGGCTTCCTCAAAAACGAAGCCCCTTTTTTATGTATCCGTCTGAAAAATTTATCGTATCTTGCATCGCTTCTTGTCAATACGTCCACTCAATACCATAAAACAATATCATCATATCAGGAGCACCCATTTTCATGCGACTCATTGCAGAACTACCCGATCCATTTCTTTTAAATAGCGGACAACGTGTTGCATCAATTGAAGAATGGCAACAACGCCGTGAAGAAATCAAAGACATGATGCTCAACATCCAATACGGCACAATGCCAAGTGCACCAGAAGCAGTATCCATCACCACCCTCGAGACTGAAACCCTCGACGGGGGTGAAACACGCGAAAAGTTACGCCTTGAATTCACACCCAACAAACACCACCCCAATCTCACATTCGGTGTAGACGCCACCGTTTGGCGTCCATCAGAAAAAGCCATCACAAAACGCAAAGAAACCATCAACGGATTTGGTGAAAACGGTCTGCCCGCTCTCATCTATGTGGGCAATAAGAAATTCGAAACACTACTCAACAACGGTTACATGATGATCTGTTACGAGAACAATCAGCTTGAACCAATGGAAATGGGCAATGCCATTGTCGGCCCCGCACGAACCGCCTATCAAGAACTCGAACCCGACGCCTATTCTTGGGGTTCTATCTCCATTTGGGCATGGGGTGGTTTGCGCATGTTAGAATATGCCCTGTCTTTGCCCGAAGTCGACAACGACCAAATCATGATCTCTGGTCATTCTCGAAATGGCAAAACCGCATTGCTCGCAGGTGCCTTAGACGACCGCATCGCCCTTGTCAATCCCGCAGGCTCTGGTTGTGCTGGTGCAGGATCATATCTCGCTTTGGGTGAAGAATGCGAAGACCTTGCCGCACTCACCAGCCGAGAACGGTGGTGGGCATGGGCACATCCCAATTTCGAAAAATGGGTAGGAAATGAAGAAGAACTGCCCTTTGACCAACACTTTCTCATGGGCCTTGTTGCACCACGCCCACTTCTACGCACCGAAGGCACCACCGACGAATGGGCAAATCCCGAAGGCACCTGTATATCGTTCTTAGCCACCGAACCCATTTATCAATTTTTAAATGTACCAGACCGCAATGGCATTTATTTTCACGAAGGTGGGCATACCCATACAGAAGAAGATGCCACCGCATTGGT
>JBLHJX010000198.1:0-9932 GCA_047619225.1 Candidatus Latescibacterota bacterium | reverse complement strand
AGGTAAATCGCTAAAACTGTGCCGGGTGCTTCAACAAGCACGTGTAAGGCCAGTTCGACCGAGAACCCTTCTCCTGGTCTGAAGACAGCAACGGCATATAAAATCGCATAATAGATCGAAATTCCCGTTCCCATAAATAAGAGCTTTTTGTGAAACACAATCCTTGCGCTTAAACCCAGAAAACGCAACAACGACGCAATAAGTGCGCCCCAACTTAGCATGACAGACTCCCGTGTCTGAGTAAATAGAGATATGCATCTTCCAGGTTTGGTTCGGAGGGTAGTGCATTGGCAACTGCACTTTGTGACAAAAACCGAGCGCGAATTCCGCCCGGTGTGCGCACATGGGTAATCATTTCCAAATCGACTTCCATTTTTCCAAACATCTCTTCACTTACAACAGCTTCCCATACACGCCCCTTTGCAAGGTTGAGCATATCCTGAGGTTGGCCTGTGTAGATTACCTGCCCATTATTCAAGACAGCGAGTTTATTGCAGCTGCCCGAAATATCTTCGACAATATGTGTCGAGAAAATAACGATATGATCTTGACTAAACCTGGCGAGCAAGTTTCGAAAACGGATCCGCTCTAATGGGTCCAAGCCTGCCGTGGGTTCATCGACCACAATAATTTGGGGGAGATGCAAGAGTGTTTGTGCAATACCAACCCGTTGTTTCATACCCCCAGAAAATGACCCAATGAGGTCATCTTTTCGGTCATCGAGATTCACTTGCTCTAAGCATTCGGACACCCTGTGCCTTCGTTGTGCGCCATCGTTGAACCCTTCGAGCAAGGCACGGTATTCTAGGTAATCAAAAGCCGACATGTGATCGTACAAACCGAAATGTTGCGGCAAGTACCCAATAACACCCTGTAAACCCTTTTCATGGAGCATATTGCGTCCATTGACAACCACTGAACCATAACTTGGCATTAAAACCTGACAGATGATACGCATCATGGTTGTTTTACCAGCGCCATTTGGTCCCAAGAGACCAAACATACCACGCTCTATTTCCAAGTCCACACCACCCAACGCTCTGAATTCAGGCTTAGGTAGCCCAATAAGAGGCACTCCGACAGCACTCCGATACACAAGACCTTTGGCCCCAGACAACCGTCCTTCAAGGTTTTCTAAGTCCACTTTACCCACCCTGACCCGGTTAACCAACAATTTCACCAAGTTGATTAAGAGATAAAAAGATAAGGTCGCGAGTGTCACTGAAAGCAATTTAAGTCGTAAATGGACAAAAGCGAGAAACGCCAAAGGCAAAACCCAGATCCCCAATCTGCGAACCCAAATTGAGGTTATTCTTAGCCTTGTAAGCAGTAGGATATCACTGACCAACTTGCCCATGATGGCCCATGTAATTAAACCCAACAAATAGATCCAAACCGCATCATCAAAGTATGTATGCAAATATCCAATGAGTCCTAGCAAGGGCAATTTCCACCAGAAAGTATCCCTTACTGTGTGTGTGCTTGCCCACGCGCTGTCTGTCACCCGCTCATCTCGACGTTGGAATCGAAGCCATTCCTGTTTGAATTTTCCGGGTGCGCCATAAATTTTAGTGAGGTTTCGCAACTGAATGGCAGTCACCTCTCCAAAGTGTTGTTTGGCACTTTCTCGGGATTGTCGAATCCGGCCAAGAATCCAAAAAAAAGTTAACCACGCAAACCAAATTGGCAAAACCGACAATGTCGTCCACAGCAGACTTTGATAAAAAGTATCCACACCATATACACACCCAATCGTTATCAAACTGGCCAAAATGATGCCAACAGTGCCTATCTGAACCAACCACTCTTTGACTTGGTCTAACCCCATATAAACAACGGGTATAAAAATGAGAGTCGAAACCATTGAAACTGTTAGGCCGCCGAAAACAGTAATTGCAAAGGGGGGCCAAATTTCATAATCCCCGCCAAACTTGAGCGCCAGAGGCATCACCCCTAACAATGTGGTGGCAGATGTCATCAAAATAGGCCTAACACGGGATCTTCCCGCTGTGAGCACAGCGCGTTCGCGCCTAAAGCCGTGCTCTGAACGCAACGTATTAATGGCATCAATCAACATGATTCCGTTATTCACAGCAATGCCAAGCAATACAATAAACCCCAGCAATGCCATCGGTCCCTCTTGCTGGGTCAGGCCTGTGTCAGACAAGACCAAAGCCCAACAAGAACCAATAATGGCGGTTGGCAACGTACACAGAATAATCAAAGGCGCCGAAAAGGATTCAAACAAAGACGCCAAAATCATATATATAAGGAGTGCGGCAATGCCCATCATCCAATAGTAGATGGTTTCTTCTTCTGCTTCTACGATCTCAATACTGTATTCATTGGGCAAGACCATTTCCTGAATGACATCCCGGATAAATTGCCGGGCTTCATCCAAGGCAGGCTGTGAATCTAAAACTTCGGTTGTAAATTGATAGGCCACCATCGCACGCCGAGACTGATCGGTTCGCAAAATCATACTCCGACCTTGATCGGTCCTTACGTGCGAAATTTCGTCCAGCGCAACATATTGGCCATTGGGTGAAATGATCGGCATCGTCCTAAATTCTTGCAAACCGGGGCTGTCTGTTTTTGGATCTTCAATTGTTCGTACATCAATCGAAACCTCTAACCCAGACGGGGTTAAAAATGGCACACCGGTTTGAAAACCATCTGCGCGCGCATCGCCAACACTCGCCAGTACTGTTTGAATGTTCAGTTGGCGATCAAACATCATCGCTTCATCGGGCAACACTTGTACTTCTGGGGCACTGCGTTCAACATCTGGTCTCACGGAACTCGGATCAACAACACCCTCTAACTCTTCCAAACGAAAGGCCAAATCATCAGCCAACATCTGCAAAACGGAGAAATCATGCCCTCGAATAACCGCTTGTTCGGTTTGTGGAGCGCCTGTAAGATTAAACCCTCCAGAAGACTGTCTCCCAACTCCCCCACCTCCTCCACGCCCGCCGCCTCGGCCTGCACGCGCGGGCACATCATATCCTATCACGGCATTGCCTATTTCCGCAAATTTTTCATCCAACTTTTCTTTAATCTGTTCTACGGAAATTTGATTGGGTCTTTCGTTCAACTCTTTTAAGAGTACAGTAACGCTTGCCTGATTTTCTTGCACACTGGTCAAGAATCGATCCAAACCAACAACATCTCTGATCGCGCTTTCAACCTCCACCACAACTTCATCTGTGGCCTCTAACGTAGCACCTTCAGGTAGGCTCACATAGGCTGTAAACTGGGATTCCTCTTGGCGAATATCTTGTTGGAGCATAAAGAAAAAGGACACAACAATCGTACCAATAAAACACAGCACAATGCCAATGGTTACCCACGCACGATGTCTTAATCCTGACTTTAAAAGAACCGTATATCGTTCCAGAAGTAAACCCTTACCCGTGGGTGGGCGGGACATACCCGAGAGCGTATAAGCAGACAAAGCCGGTACAAGCGTGAGTGCAACAAGTAAGGATGCCAAAAGCGGGAATGTCATCGCCAGTGCCAACTCACGCAGGATATCTTGTGCATCACTTTGGATAAAAACCACGGGTAAAAAAACGGTCACAGTGGTTGCGGTTGCTGCCAAGACCGCGCGTGCAACCTCTTCAGTACCCTCACGTGCGGCTTCTAAGGGTGATTTTCCCAGCTCGAAATGTTTAAAGATATTCTCCATCACAACAATGCCGTTGTCTGTGAGCATACCCACAGCCAAAGCCAACCCACACAAAGACAACACATTTAGACTCAAATCCCAAGCGTACATCAAATTGAATGTCATAAGCAGAGATGCGGGGATGGCCAACAACAGCACCATCACAAATCTCAGGTTACGCAAAAAGAGAAACAAAACAAACAGCCCCAACCCGCCGCCAATAATTGCAGCTTGCTTAAGCGTATCCAACGCCTCTTCCATCATTTCAGCTTGACTGTTGCTCACAACAAGCTCTATTTCTTCTGTTTCAAAATCCTTGTTAATCCGCTTTATGGCCGCCTCTACAGCTCGTGAGACATCAATAAGATTTGCATCGTCATCCTTTTGGATCCGAATCCCAACGGATGGTTTGCCATTCACTCTTTGCACATCTGTCTGTGTTTGTGCGCCATATCGGATGTTTGCAATATCACCCAAGTGCAAGGGGATCTCTGGTTTAATAACAACATCCTCAATCTGTTTGATATCTTCAAATTGTTCGTGCATACTCACTGGCAAAGCCTGATTGACATTGTAGACATGCCCCAAATATTGACGGCGTTGGTTGGCTGCATTGATCCGGCTTCTTACTTGGGTCAATGACAGTTGGTGTGCCTGCATCATCAAAGGATCTACAATAATTTCGATGGCCTCCCGACGTCCGCCCAAGACTTGAGCGGTAACCACCCCATCAACAGCTTCTAACTCTGGGCGGATTTTTTGCTCAGCGAACTCTCTGAGCCAATTCAGATCGCCATCTCCTAAAACATTTAACTGCATGATCGTTGCACTCAAGTCTGCAGAATCGAAACGTTGCACATTGACCCGAGTACGATCAGGAAACAATGGTTGCAAACGACTCATCCTGTTTTGTAACTGCAAAAGGGCAAACTTCATATCCGTATCTGGTGCATAAGAGATGCGAACCCCACCCGAATTGGCTCGGCAATAGGATTCCATAACTTGTACACCATCTAACTTGCCTATTTCTCCTTCTGCTAAAATGACCATCTCACGTTCGACTTGTTCGGCGGATGCACCATTGAGATTGAACGTGACAAATACTTCAGGAAAAATAAGTTCTGGAAAAAGTTGCAATGGCAACCGTGTCCAAGAAATACAGCCCAGGATCCCAAGCGCGAGAAAAAACATCGTGGTCGTTACGGGGCGGCGAACTGCAAAGCCAGTGAGTGTCATACAGCACGCCTCCCTCGCAAACGATCAACCACTTCATACATAACAGGGATCACAATGAGTGTCATGAGTGTCGAGGTAATGAGCCCTCCAATAACAGCAATGGCCATTGGTGCTCGCAATTTGGCACCTTCACCAAAACCAATAACCATGGGCAATAGCGCCAAAATGGTTGTAGCGCTTGTCATCATGATGGGGCGCAACCGATCTTGAGCGCCTTGCAAAACGGCATCACGAAGCGCATGGTCTTGTCGCAATTGATTGATCCGATCTACCAATACAATGGCATCGTTGACCGCAATGCCCCCCAACATAATAATGCCAATATAAGCCATAACGCTGAGGGGTTCTTGCGCCACCCAAAAAGCCAGAACCACACCAATGCCTGCCAGAGGTACTGACAGCATCACAGTAAATGGATGAAGAAGAGATTCAAACAACGAAGCCATGACCATGTAGACGAGAACGATCGAAAGAATAAGGGCGAATTTGAGACTATCAAAGGATTCGGATCGCTGCTTTTCTTCGCCGCCAATGGTGATGCGGTATCCACCAGGCACGACCATCTGTGCAATTACTTGGTTGATGTGATCGATCGCCTCACTCAAAGATTTCCCTTCAGTCACATAGGCCGAGATGCGCCCCACCCTTTTTTGGCTTTCCCGCAAAATTTCTCTAGGCCCTTCAATCACTTGCATTTCTGCGACGTCTCCAAGTGTTAGAACAGCCCCGCCGGGAGCTTCAATGCGAATAGAACCTAATTGACCAAGATCGATATCTTCATATTTCACACGGATATCTCTCGTGCGTTGATCTTTTGAGAGTTCGCCTGCAATTTCACCCGACAGTTGTCTCTCTAAGGTTCGGATGATCGTTTGGGTATTGAGACCAAAAGCCGCGGCAACTTCCTCACGGATATTCAGATCCACTTCGGGTTGGCCACCCTGAAAGCTGGTCTGAACATTGTAGACCGTTGGCTGTAAGGCCATACGTTGGCTCAAATCTGCAGTCAGTCGGGTCAAGACATCGATATTGTCGCCACTCACTTCCACTTGGATGGGTGCATCTTGCCCGCCCATAACCCCCTCAAGAGCTGTATCGTGCAAATGGTATTCCAGCTCAACGTCCGGCAAATCGCGCACATACGGATCTATAACATCAACGATTTGACTGACTGTTTGGGACCGTTTCTTTGCAAGCGCGACAATCAAACTGGCACGGTTAGGCCCTGTTGGTTCCCCAGCGCCCGAAACTCTTGAGGGATCGACACCAGATCGCACATACACATGATCTATATCTGTTTGACCAATTTCGGCGACCATTTCCCCAACCCGATGGGCAACCTTATCGGTTAATTCCAGTCGAGAACCTTCAGGCAATGTGAGGTCTATTTGAAATAAGCCCTGATCTTCCCGAGGGATAAATTCCGTCTGTAACCCTTTGAACAGGAAACCTGTTACAACAAGCAGAGCCAGAGTTGTTGTTGCGACGATGAATTTGTGGTTTAGTACGCCGGTTAAAATCTTGAAATATCGTTTGGAACGTATCCCCACAGTTTCTGAACGGGGTATCTTTTTCAAAAAACGGGCCGTGAGCATGGGAACCGTCGTCATTGCTACAACGAGAGAACAAAGCAAAGAGTAAACAACCGTCCAAGCTTGGTCCTTAAAAAGTTCGCCAGCCAAGCCCTGCACATAGACAATGGGCAAAAACACCGACACGGTCGTGAGTGTAGACGCCAAAATGGCGACGCCCACTTCACTGGCCCCTTCGGCAGACGCGGTTTGGGGGTCTTCCCCTTTTTCCAAATGTCTGTAAATATTCTCGATTACGACAATGGCATTGTCCACCAACATGCCCGCACCCAATGCCAAACCACCCAATGTCATAATATTGAGCGTCAATTCTTGGAAGTACATCAAGGTAAAAGTAGCCAATATAGAAATGGGAATGGCCACACCAATGACAAGTGTGGCCGTCCAACTGCGCAAAGCAATAAGCAAAACTGCGATGGCCAGTATGGCACCATACAAAGCAGATTCTTCAACCTCGCCAATGGCGTCTTCGATGAATCGGGCTTTGTTTTCTACGGTGACCAGTTGCAAACCTGGTAAGTCAGCCATCAGATCATCCAACGCGTCCAAGACCGTACCCACAACCGTAACGGTGTTGCTGCCCGCTTCTTTGTAAATAGCCAACCCGACACATTCTTGGCCGTTGAGCCTAACAATCGTCTCTTGTTCTTGGTAGACCAACCCCACATGCCCAACGTCTTTGACCCTCACCGGAACTCGTACAGCACCTGCACCGGTCCCAGTTTCTCGGCGTTCACCAACGATCAGCTCTCGAACATCGTCAGCATCCTTCAACCTGCCCAGAGCTTTGACCAAAAAGGATTGTTGCCCCTCCCTAAGGGTTCCACCCGAAATATCTGAGTTGGCGGCCTGAATCCGGTCGACAACAGCCGTAGGTGTAAGCCCAAAAGCCTCAAGCAAATAGGGATCAAGTGTCACGCGCACTTCTTTTTCGGCCCCACCCTCTCGTTCGGCAGAGGCAACACCATCGAGCGATTCTAACTTTGGTTTGACAAGTGTCTCTACTGTTCCCACCAGGGCATCTATATCATCATCACCAACAATGGCCAATCTCATCACCGAGGAGGCCTGTGGGTCTTCTCGGGTGACATCAAGCAAAGTCACTTCTTCATCGGCTGCATAGGTAGCGACCTTCTTTTGCACGTCCAAGAGGGCAAAATCCATGTCCGCTTCCCACGCGAATTCGGCAACGACGACGGCTTGGCCTGAACGCGTGACAGAATAGACACGCTTAACTTGCCGGACGGTACTGATATCACGCTCAACTCTGCGGGTGAACCGTTCTTCCATTTCACGAGGCGCTTTCCCGGGTGCTCTAAGATCTATCGTGACCACGGGCGTTTGCAGATCGGGCAGTAAATCGGTACCCAACCTGTCAAAAGAGATCCACCCCAACAAAATCACGGCCAGGGTGGCCATTGCGACGGTCACTGGATAACGGGTAGAGAATTTTGAAAGCGACATGCCTTAATTCTCCTGACCAGTAACACGCACTCGGGTTCTTGGTCTCAACGTTTCATAATTGCTGGTAATAAGCCGTTCGCCAATATCTACGCCAGACAGAATTTCTACATTTTCTCGGTCTTCGAGCCCCGTTTGGACATCTCGCTGCTGTGCTCGCCCTTCCTCTTCGACAAACACCACTTTTTGCCCCCGGCGACGCTGAACCAATTTCCGTGAAATCAAGGGCACATCTTCCCGAGACTCCGTGATGATGTCTGCCTGTACAAACATGCCAGGACGTAACAGAAGTTCTACATTCTCAACCTTACCTACAGCCCTAAATGTGCGGGTTGTGGGGTCTAAAACTGGGTTGATTGCTGTAATTTCTCCCGCAAAACTTTGGTCGGGGAAAGCATAATTGCGTACACGCAACGGTTGCCCCAGATTGATTTTGCTTATTTGAGCATTTGGAATCTGCAAATCAACAAGCACATAGGAAAAATCAACAATTTTGACAATGGGAGTATTCTGGTTGACCAACGTGCCTTGCGTGATATCGGAGACTTCAGAAAGCACCCCAGTAATGGGTGCTCGCAGTGTTATTTTGTCGATTTGGATCCCAGCATCTTCATCGCTTGACTTGGCGTCTTGCCAGATTTTTTTGGCGTTTGCTACCTCTTTCTCCGTAGTAAGCCCGCGCTTGAACAATACCTCTTGCTCATCCAGTGACTTCTTGGCCGTGTTCATGGCCAATTTTTTTGAAGAACTGCGAACGCCAACAACCCACTCCTGATTTTTGAGTCGTGCGATCACTTGCCCTTGAATTACAGCTGCCCCTGCTGTAGCCACACGTCCGTCAATTTCGGAAAAAATGAGATCACCCTTAATTTCGGTGATGACCTGGGCTTCACGTATCGGGCGCAAAGTACCCGTGGCTGTAACCACCGACTCGATCAATCCAGCTTCTACTGGTGCAACAGTAACTGGCACCGTCAAGTCAACCGTTCGTTGCTCTGTTTGTCTGTTGCAACCCCAAAAGAGTGTCACTCCAACGAGGAACACTCCAAACCCCCGGCGCATCATGAACAACCTCCCACGTAAGTGTGCATAAAGAGTGATACGATTATGACGCTTCGAGCACATACACTAAAACCCAAAACCGCCCCCGCTACGAGTCGCTCCCCTGCCACCCGTTCGCCCACCCGATTGCCTACCCCGACCACCAAAGCTCCAAGCGGGCATATCCTCTTCATTGGCGTCGAAAGGATGGTCGGGATCGATAAATCTCCAGCGCACCGCATCGGCATAGAGCAACCCCGACGACAAATCGGGCAATTCTACAGTTGCAATGTCGCCCGCTTCCAATGTGTAACGCCCCAAAAGATTCCACCCAGCTTTCAGGTTATCCCGTTCCAAACGAAGGGTATCAACAACAGAACCCTGGAACATAAACAAAGAAAAGTTTTTGCCCACACGCAGTCGACGTGCCATACCTGGATCCAGAAAGTAATAGGCTACATCGTATTCGCCTGCTTTGGGGATTGTTGTAGACCAAATAGCTGGCTGTGCACCATCACCCGGTTTCTTATATCTGTAGTTGGTCTCATACCGTCCAAATGCCATTGGCACGGTGCGTTCTTGCCAATTGCCGCCCTTTAATTCTGGGCGCAGATATTTTCGTTCTCTTCTTACGGGCATTTCAAAACCATCATCGTCATTGTCCACAATTATCTCGATGAAGGTTTCTTCAGAATCTGTTACGTCTTTGACATAGGACTCCGGAAAGCCCGTCATGACCTGATCTGGCACCCGAACAGGTGACATGAGTGTGCGTCTGTTGCGGGCAAAAAATGGTTCAACCATTACCCGAAAGGGTTGTTCCCACATCACCATGCCCACCTCAACTTCTTGCCCACCTTCGATCTCAATACCTTTAACAGCCTCATCGCCCCTACCCATTGCGCTGATTTGCACAAATCCTCGTCCAGGTT
>JBLHJX010000197.1:0-9986 GCA_047619225.1 Candidatus Latescibacterota bacterium | reverse complement strand
GGCCTTCCCGCGCTCTTCTCCATAGACGAAGCACTCAAAGCCGATGCCACACCCCCTCTGCCACGCGACGTCTTCCTCGACGAAATCGAAGTCTTTGTCGCCCGCGACCAAAAAGGATCAACCGAAGGTTTCTTTGTGGGTGCCAAAGGCGGTCACAACGCCGAAAGCCACAACCACAACGACATCGGCCACCTCGTCGTCAGCATCGACGGCAAACCCATCCTCGTCGACGCAGGTGTAGAAACCTACACCGCCAAAACTTTCAGCAGCGAACGTTATTCCATCTGGACCATGCACTCGGGTTATCACACCTTGCCCACCATCAACGACCAACTCCAAATTCCTGGCCGCATCTATTCCGCCGAAGGCATCGAATACAAATACGACATTGCCGCCAAAGACGTGAGCTATCAATCCGACGATCAATCGGCCACCTTCTCCTTAGACATCGCAAACGCCTACCCACCCGAAGCCGAGGTGAACACCTATATACGAACCATCACCCTCAACCGGGGTCAAGATATTACACTAACGGATGAATACGACCTCAAAAAAATAACCGGCGACCTCACCCTCAACATGCTCACAGCTTGCGCGGTTGAAATCACCGATGCCAACACCCTATTGCTCAAAGAAGCCCCCCTAACCGACGGACGCACCTCAGGCACAGCCACCCTTCATATCAACGGCGACCTCTTCGACATCACCATCGAACCCAAACCCATCGAAGACGCCCGCCTCAAACCCATCTGGGGCGAGCAACTCACACGCATTCTCTTTAAAGTCAAATCGCCTCAAAAGCAGGGAGAATATACTTTAAGACTTACACGGTAATCTGCCTTCGACTTAATATTTACCAATCTATGAGCCTCCACTGTAAATAATTTGATTGCAAAACTGGTGATATATATAAAGGCCTCTGTCTCAATGTTGAGACAGAGGCCTTTATATTATGGAGCGTATTTTGGGAGAACAAAATCTCGTGAATTTATCAGAAAATATACATCGCAGTGATGAAGTTTTTGATCTTGTTTTAGATCGCTTGCAGGCGACAGATTTCATGCTACAGAAGTTCACGTTGACATGCGACGAAAAGGCATTCAAAAAAAGGCTCATAGCCGCTGGGAGACCGAAAGACAGAATACCGAGATGCCTTGAGTCTTGCACCTATGCGAAACAACAGATACAGTCAGAATTGACACAACTGAAAAAACCGTTGTTGAGGTTGCTGAGATCCTATATAACTTGATGAGCGTCGAAAGTCAGCGAGAGCATCGTAAATCATTGCATCGAGAACTCTGACGGTTTGTGCCAATTCAACTCAAAAAATGCAAAAAAATAAATCTGACAAGCCTATTTTTTTGACGCTTTATTGGTTTTGCGTCGTTTAATACGCAAGAGTAGCCAACTCTAAAATTGTTCAAGCCTGATCCATTTTATCTCCACAATCGAGGACATTGATGAGAAGCAGACTCCTATTTCTATTCTTGTTCGCAGGCTGCGGATCTGTTCCTATTGAACCAGAGCTACAAGAAGAACCCCAGATGCAAGTGCCCTTGCTGATACTTCCCAAAGCTTTTCAAGAAATTCCGTTAACCATCGTTCAGTCGACTACATTAGAAAATACCATCTTCGAATCGCTATACCCTACATCCCACAACCTGCCAGGCTTCGTAAATCTAAAACGTTAGAGTTACCCAACAACCCAACACCAAAAAATCGCGCACAAAAAACGCAACGCTCTCCGATCTGTATATGTCAATTCCAATTGAGTGTATCCTAAAATCATCCATAAAAAATACCATTACTACTTAGTATCTATTTTTCAATAAAGCTTAATTAAAAGCCTGAAATATAAATTATTAAGAAAGTATTTACGTAAATATTAATTTATAAGGTCAAAATTCATTTCCAAACAAAGCGGTTTCTAAACCACCCCTTTTCTCAACTTGCATTTTCAAAAACGCAGTGTACCTTGCTAAACCTTACCTGCAAATCAAAACGACCAACACCAATCCGAAAGGATAAAATGAACTGCCCAACAATAATTGCCCTTTTAGCGGCCTTGGTATTCGCCTCTACAACATCCGCCTCTGCCCAAACGCCTCAAGACCTCATCCAGCAAGCCGGCAATGCAAATTCCGAAAAAGAACGTTATCAATTGCTCGTCAAATTATCAGAACGCACAGATTTAGCCCCTCAACTCCGCACCGACCTTGACCTTGTCCTTCCTCTCGTCGACAAATGGGCCAATGGCCGTGAGAAGTATTGGTCTCCCGAAGAAAAACAACGCGCAGCCGAAAACGGTTACTTAAATGATCACGTCAACAAAACCCTGCGTGCTCTTCGCGACGGCAACAAAGAACCCATTGCTCAAACTTCGCCGCTCTTTCCTATTTGGGCAATGTACACAGGCCGAATGCTCATTCAGTTGCCCATTCAAAGCGGTGGTATCTACAACGATCCTGAAAAACGCACCACCATTACATTTACATTACCCAAAGGCACATTGTGCCATCTGAACATTCAACCCCAAAAATAACATCTTCAAAAGCCCTTATACAGCTTCTCAACGTGCTGTTAAAAGAGGTATATTAATAGAGTCTCCGCATAATAAACCAGACACCAGAAAATCTCTGAGCCCTAAAAAACACCGAAGGAGTCATCTCATGTTATTCGAACGTTACGCCGACCGACTTGAAAATATCCTTATCCCACAAAGTCAATGGCAACCCTATCCCACCATACAAGACCGCGATGCGTGGGCATCGCTACCAGATGCTGTCAAAAACGCACACATCAAAGCCGGTGAAGAGGCACTCGGATATACATGGCCAAGTTTGCCAGCCAGCCTCTTTCTTCAATTTGCCCGCAATGGCAACCGCAGCAATTACCAAGACGTACGCACCGCACGGCGCAACACCTTGCAGAACCTCATCATTGCCGAATGTTTAGAAAATAAAGGCCGCTTTTTAGATGACATCGCCAACGGCATTTGGACCACCTGCGAAGAAACCTATTGGGGCGTACCTGCCCATCTGTACATGCAAGAAAAAGGGCCCGGCCTACCCGACATCCACGATGTCACCGTAGACCTCTTTGCTGCCGAAACCCTTAGTTTGCTCACTTGGGCCACTTACCTTTTAGGCGACACACTCGACACCGTCTCCGACCTCATTCGCCCTCGCATCCTCGATGAAGCCCAACGCCGTATCATCACGCCCTGTCTCGAACGCGACGACTTTTGGTGGATGGGCATTCACAACCACCCCGTGCTCAAAGAACCACGCGTCAACAACTGGACCCCCTGGATCTGCTCCAACTGGCTCACGGGTGTGCTCGTCCTCGAAAAAGACCCCCTGCGTCGCATTGAAGCCGTCGATAAAATCCTCCGCTGCTTAGATGCCTTTATTGACAGCTATCACAGCGACGGCGGATGTGACGAAGGCCCAGGGTATTGGGGGCGTGCTGCTGCATCCTTATTTGACAACCTCGAACTCCTGCAAAGTGCCACCAACGGCACCATCGATGTCTATACCCAATCCCTCATTCGCAACATGGGCCAATTTATCTACCGCGCACAAATTGCCGACGATTATTTTGTCAACTTTGCCGATGCCTCCGCCATTGTCTCGCCCTCTGCATCCCTCACCTATCGCTATGGCAAAGCCATTGGAGATCCCGACATGGCTGCATTTGGTGCCTGGGCCGCACAAAAAAGTAACCTGGGCCAAAGCACCTTGGGCGACAGCCTCGGTCGATTTTTGCCCGCCGCCTTCACCCTCAACGACCTGCTCAGCACCGAACCCAAAATACCCCTTCCCCGCGACGTTTGGCTCGACGGCATTCAATTCTTTGCCGCACGCGACACAGCCGGTACGGGCGATGGTTTTTACGTTGCCGCCAAAGGCGGTCACAACTCCGAAAGCCACAATCACAACGACGTCGGCAACGTCATTGTCTACATCGACGGCAAACCCGTACTCGTCGATGCGGGTGTCGAAACCTACACCGCCAAAACATTTAGCCCAAAACGATATGACATTTGGACCATGCAATCTGCCTATCACACCGTGCCCACCATCAACGGCATTCAACAATTACCTGGACGTGAATTTGAAGCCTCGCGGGTTTCCTATACCCTGGGTGAAGAACAAGTCGACTTTTTTCTCGATCTGGTCAAAGCGTATCCAACAGAAGCCGGCATTAAAAACTGGGACCGCACCATCAGCCTCATTCGTGGGGAAGAAGTCACCATCACCGACCAATTTGACCTACAGGCGGTGATGGACGAAATGAGCATGCACATGATCACCCCGTGTGATGTAGAAATCCAAAACGGTACCCTTGCATTAAAAGAAACTACCTTTGGCAAAGATCGCCTCACAGGCACAGCAACCGTGCATTACAACACGGAACTCTTCGACGTATCTGTCGAAAAAATCCCCATTACCGACAGCCGAATGAATGGTGTTTGGGGAGACCACCTCAACCGCATTACTTTCACCGAAAAAGTCCGCAAACTCCACGACACCTGGCAATTTCGCATTACCCGTTAAAGGAATCCAAATTTGACCACCCAACAAGCCTACCAAATCATGTACTACAAAACCGGTGTGGTCATTCCCGTGTACTTCCCAAAAGGCATTGATCGCGCCCTAGGAGAAGTACTCCTGCGCGACACCACGGCTCACTATTGCACGCAAATTCAGGATCCCGCAAACATCTGCCTCAGCGTAGACGGAGCCATCCACGGCGAAACAGAAGTGTCCAAACTCGCCCGTGAATTCGGCGTATCAACCTGCATCAGCCCTACCAATCGCGGCAAATTCTCGGGTGCCCAACAAGGCGTCGCACAGCTATTAAACAACCCAGACATCCAATTCATCGCCTTAGTAGATCAAGACGGCGACCACTTTGCTAACGAACTCCTCAACTTTATCCGCACGGCCATTCACATCAACTTAGACCGCGTCCTCGTCTTAGGCAACCGCATCTCACGCCACCGTCCCATGGGTTTTGCACGCGGCGACTTGGAAGAACTCGCCGACCGAGTACTGTTAGATGCCCTCACCTATCACGCAGCCCAAACCGATCACCCCCTTCGTTTAGAATACGCCAACACCCTTGACGAATTCCCCGACTTCCATTCCGGTTACAAAGTCTTCAGCCGCGCATCAGCCCAAGACGTTTTTTCAACTGAACCTGAACTTGCCAACTGTTCCGAAACCTGTTATTACCGCCACGCCTGCGAAGCTGTCATGATCGTCAAATGCCTCACCCAAAACGGTTATTTAGGCGTCGTCAACCGCCGCACATTCAACGAACAGCCCATCACCACATTTGGCCTCTACAACCGCCAACAACTCATCGCCGACAAAATCATTTGGCCATGCAAACACTTGAACATCCCCGCCCATTTTGTCAAACAATGGTTAGACAACCACATCCCACGGTTGTTATTGGGCACACTCATCCCTGAGGGAAAAGAAGAATTGGCGGGTATTCGGAAAATTGTGATGGAAGCTTTTGATGCAGAAGATCAGGAAGGATTAACACCGTTGTTTGTGTAGCAGGAGTCGAGAGTGATCTAAATATCATTCAAATTATTTTTGCCAGAAATTTTCTTTTTATTAGATGGATTGAATTTCGCTAATTTGAGATCGATAGATTCCAATTCTTCTTGGCTTAATCCCAAAAAATCTTTGACGGAGCCAACCCGCCAACCTTCAGCTTCAAGACATTGTCGTTTATTGGAGTTACGCTTCATCGATTTCTTCCAAAAATGGTTGATGTAATAATTGACCCACTATTACAACAAATATATCTGGATATTAAGCTTCGAGCTACTTATATTTTCTTCGTATCCGGCAACCATTACTTCTCATCAGTCCAGGACTATTCTAAGTTCTAATATGCCACTTCATAACCTGATCATAAAAGAAAAAGCACGTATTCTCGAATTAGCCCAAAAACATGGCGCAAGAGATGTGCGTGTATTTGGGTCAATGGCCAGAAATGATGCCACCCATAAAAGCGATGTCGATTTGCTCGTTGATTTAGAAGAAGGACGTGATTTATTCGATCTAGGTGCCTTTCAAATGGACATACAAGATCTTCTACATCGTAAGGTAGATGTTGTCACAGAAAATTCATTACATCTTATGATTCGAGATCGCGTGTTATCCGAAGCGATTAAATTATGAAAGAAGATCGCATTTATCTCACCCATATATTGGAATGTATTCAGCGTATAGAAGACTATACAAAAGGCAACAAAACACATTTTAAAGAATCGATATTGATTCAAGACGCTGTTCTACGAAACTTGCAAACAATGTCTGAATCAACACAACATATATCCGATGCTTTAAAAGCTGACTATCCAGATGTCGATTGGCGGGCTATTTCAGGTTTCCGCAATGTACTTGTTCACAATTATTTTGGAATTGATCTTGACCGTGTCTGGGAAGTCATTGGAAATCGGATACAACCTCTCAAACAAAAGGTCAATATCATGCTAAACAATCTTCCAGACTAACTTCATCTTGGTATATATTTAAAGCTCGACCAACGTCGAGCTATTTCTATTTATGGAGCACCATGTCCAACCAACCCAACATCCTCATCATCCAAGCCGATGAACACCGCCAAGACTGCCTCGGTGCCTATGGCAATCCCGATATAAAAACACCACACATCGACAGCCTCGCAACCGATGGTGTGCGCTACGACAATTCCTTTTGTCCCTATCCCGTCTGCACCCCATCGCGACACTCCTTTCTCACGAGCCTTTATGCGCGCCAACACTTGGGCGCAAGCAACCACTGCACCATTCCACAAGGCTTGCCCACCTTTCCTCGCGTACTCCAAAATGCCGGATACAGAACCAAAGCCGTAGGCAAAATGCATCTCACACCCACCTATGCCGATATCGGTTTCGATGAACTCATTCTTGCCGAACAAAATGGCAAAGGCCGATACGAAGATGACTATCACCGATGGCTGCGTGATGAAGGGCTTTATGATCGCATTGATATGATGGACCAAGAGCGTGAGTACCGCCAAAACGCCCCGCAAGAATATTGGGATACAGTCGGCGCAATGGTCTCAGATCTCGATGAAGAACACCATTCCACCACCTGGATTGCCAACCGTGCAATGGAAGACCTCGAAACCTGGAACAGCGGTGGACACCTGCTCATGACCAGCTTCATCAAACCGCATCATCCCTTTGACCCACCCGCACCTTGGCACGAAATGTATGATCCCAACACCCTCCAAATGTTGCCCGGTTATACAGGCATTCCCTTAGAACGCGACGTCAATTATACAAACGGATTTTTCCCTTATACCAAAATGACCGAGCATAAGATCCGCCTGGCAATGGCCATGTATTATGCGACCATCTCACAAATTGATCACCACGTAGGCCGCATGATCCAACACCTCAAAGATGCCGACCTCTACGACAACACCCTCATCCTCTACAACAGCGACCACGGCGATTACATGGGCTATCACCACTTATTGCTCAAAGGCAACTACATGTACGATCCCGTCATCAAAGTACCCCTCATCATTAAATATCCCAATCAAGCCAATGCAAATACGGTATCCACCGACCTCGTCAACACCATCGACGTAGGGCCCACATTACTCAACATTGCAAATTGTGAAACCCCATCGACCATGATTGGGTCAGACCTGCGCACAGGCGTACAAAATCGCGACTACATGTTTGCCGAAAAGGGACGGGGACAAGAATACATGGTGCGCTCACACACCCACAAATTACTCTTGTGTAAAGATTCCAATCAGTCACAATTTTTCGACCTCCAAGAAGATCCATATGAATTACACAACCGCATCCAAGATCCCACAGTACAAACACAAATGACCGATATGAAAAACGCCCTGACGCAATGGATACTCTTTGACGCACCCTCTTGTGTTCACCTCGACGAAAACGCACCCATCATTAATCAACCCAACGTACCCACACGCAATGATAGACACAGAGAAGATCTATACACCTATTTCGAAAAACGGATGAATGAAAAATAAACCTATGAAACGTCAACAATTGCTCGAACGTATCATTGCACGCTTAGATCAAAAAATTACACACTTAGAAACATGGCATCGCCAACTATCTTGGACGCGCTTAGGAATTGTAATCTGCGGTCTCTTTGTTGCCATACTTGCGAACTTCACGCTTGGTAATCTGGCAGCTTGGGTTGTTGTTGGCCTCATCATCATCAGCTTCGTCATCGCGGCAAAAACACACAACCGCATAGAAGGATCACTGCAAAATCACCGCATCGTACACCACATAAAAAAAACACATCTTGCACGCCTTCAACTCGACTGGCCAAACATTCCACCGCTGCCCAAAAGCGAATCAGATCCAACACACCCATTTGAAAATGACATCAATCTATCCGGCGACCAATCCCTTTTACAGCTCATCGACACCACCCAATCGCAACAGGCAGGCACACGCCTCAAAGAATGGCTTTTACATCCCAACCTCAACATTAAACACATCCAACAAAGACAAAAACGCATTGCCGAACTCATGCCCTTAACCTACTTCCGTGACCGCCTCATACGTAACACGGCCCAAGCCGATGCCGATATAGATCATCGCTGGGAAGGTGATCATATTTTGCAATGGTTAGATCAACACGCACCCAAAAACTCCCTTCTGCCTTATGTTCTCATCCTCGGTGCCTTATCCATCATCAACATTGCAACAGGCCTGCTCTACGTACTCGATCTTATTCCCCCCATCTGGCAAACCATTTGGCCCATTTATTTTATAGGTTATTTCGGCTTGTATGCATTTAAGGCCAAAGAATTGGGTGCACTTCTTCGAGAATCTTACCATCTCGAACGCACACTCACACCCTTTGCTGCTGTTTTAAATCAAATTGAGCAACATCATTTTTCACATCAACCCCACATCAAAAGTTTGTGCGAACCCATCCAAAACAATACCGTACGTCCTTCCAATCATCTCAAAAAGCTCATTCGAATTGCAGGCGCTGGCCGTTGGCAACAAGGACAATTGTTATGGGTTTTGCTCAACGCCTTAGTGCCTTGGGATCTTTTTTTTACACATCAACTCAACCGATGCAAAGCCAATGTACGTGACCATTTGCCCGCTTGGCTTGAAGTATGGTACGAACTTGAAGCCCTATCTGCATTGGCACACTTTGGCAACACACAAACAATAGGCACCTTTCCAGAACTCACAGAAAAGCCATATTTCGAAGGCCACCAACTGAACCACCCCCTCATCTCACAAAACGAACGCATACCCAACGACTTCACCTTTACCCAACAAGGCGATGTCGTCATCATCACAGGCTCCAACATGTCGGGCAAAAGCACCTTCTTACGCACCCTCGGCACCAACCTCTGCCTGGCCTACGCAGGCGCACCCGTCTTAGCCACCTCGCTCAAAACAGGCCTCTTCCGCCTCTTCACCTGCATCAAAGTCAGCGACTCCGTCATCGACGGCATCTCCTATTTTTACGCCGAAGTACGCCGCCTCAAAGCCCTCCTCGCCGAACTCAACACCGACCACCCCCTCCCCGTCTTTTTCCTCATCGACGAAATCTTTCGCGGCACCAACAACCGCGAACGCTTCATCGGCAGCCGTTCCTACATCCAAACCCTCACAAAACACCACGGCCTAGGCATGGTCTCCACCCACGACCTAGAGCTTGTCCACCTCGAAAAAGAATTCCCCAACATCCGCAACTTCCACTTCAGAGAAACCATCCAAAACAACAAAATGGCCTTCGACTATAAATTGCATCCAGGGCCTTGTCCGACAACAAATGCCCTCACCATCATGCGCTTAGAGGGTTTACCCGTCGAGGATCTATAAATCAAAATAAGCCATCAAGCACAGCGCACCATTCCCATTTGCATATACTTCGACCTTGGCACTATATTCCGTAGGCCACTATCCC
>JBLHJX010000196.1:0-9991 GCA_047619225.1 Candidatus Latescibacterota bacterium | reverse complement strand
AGTGCGCGAAAATCGGCCCCTACGAGCAATTTTCCATTGGCAAATGCGGTGCGCCCCGGCAAGGTCTGAGTCGGTGCCAGCAACCCCACCCCATCCATTGCATATTGCCCCAACTCATCACGCTGTGCACCACCTTGCGTCGTGATATGACAGTTAATACACCGATTGCCTGTCAACAAGGCAAACTGAGCGGTCGCTTCGGCTTCCTCGGCAATACCTCCCATACCCATCAAAAACCCGAAACAAAACACAAGCTTTAACATACGCCCCATAAGACCACCTATATGAAAATTATCCCAAACACAACAGATCCAAAATCTGTTCACATCCACAATACAACGACCATCGTGCGCCCTTATTTCACAGGGAGATTCTCGTCATGAAAATAACCAGACAAAATACTGGCGTCTGTGACAAAAATCACACACGCCCAAATTAAAAATATCACTCACAAATCCAAAGTCTATATTTCTGCCAAATTAAGGGTACTGAAGCTTATCTGTATCTCAAGAATGTCGTTTTATGTGCGCCCACTCTACATTAAAAACCCTGTCCATCATCTGGGCCACCACCTTGCCCGCCCAAGACCACATCCCCCCCAGCCAAATCACTTAAGAAAATTTGTAGCCGAATCAGATGCACATTTCCTGCGCCCATGCGTATATTCAAACCATTCAAAACTTCGGCAGATAAGACATCAATATTGCTCTCAAAATACGTAGCACCATCTAAATAATCTACAAATGCCCCTTCCAACTCCTCAATATGCAATTTGCGCAAATACGGATTTTCGGGGCGCAGATCATGAAGCATCGCCGAAAGAGCATGAATGCGACCGATCATAGTCAACGTATACTGCCGCGTCCAATAAAGGGTGACCAAACCAGAAACTGCTTCACCCGTAATGCCCCCATACTCGGCATAGAATGTTTCAATCGCAGGAAACGCTTGATTAATCACGCCAACATAAGTGATCAAATCTTCTACGGGCACATTATCAAATGTGAGCGCTTTGGGTTCTGGATCGGGCACCACCGGGTTGGAAGACTCACATCCAGCCGCTGCCAACAAAATAACAAATAACCATCTGTTCATGTGTTATTCACCTCTATGACCTTTACGAATACCCTCGTCCCTTGTCAATTACGCCCCACAAAACCCATCTTCAATACCTATTCCTGCTTCATATACACCAATCGTCTTTGCCGATATCCAGCTGTATTCCCATGAAACTTGGCAACTTCATCATCTGACAACGCACGCCTCGGTTTGGCAGGCACACCCGCGACCAACATACGCGGTTCAATCTTCGCGGCTTCTAAAACCAACGCATTGGCTGCAACAAGTGCATCCTCGCCAACAATGGCACCATTTAAAACCGTGGCACCCATGCCTACCGTAACACCCGACGCAATCTGGCACCCATGTAAAATAGCATTATGCCCAACCGTCACATTTTCAGCCACCGTGCAAGGGTATCCAGGATCGGTGTGTACGACACAGCCATCTTGAATATTTGACCCCCGCCCAATAACAATCGGCTCACGATCGCCCCGAATAACAGCATTAAACCAGATGCTCACCTCGGCTTCAACAGTCACCTGACCAATCACCACGGCCCCAGGTGCCACATAGGCTGTTTCATGTATTTGGGGAGTATGTCCATTAAAAGGTAGAATGGTCATAAGACATTATCTTCCCTTTTTTGCCTCAACGGGTCCCAACTTATAGGTTTCGCCACTTTGGGTGGCTTTGGCACCACGAATCAATCCCGTTGCAAAACCAAAAATGCCAAAAACAGCCGCAGCCCAAACAGTAGTCTCTTTTACATTGGCATTGGCTTGCCAAGCTGCAAATGCGCCTGTCAGGGCACCCATGGCAGCCCCTGCCACACCCTGAACAATCGCTTGCCCAAAAGCGTTGGATCCCTGCTCACCAAAAAACTTTAATTGTTCAATATCATCAATTGCTATTTTTTGAATGTTTAAATCGCTCTCTAAAAGAATCTGTCCATCTTCAAAAATGGGCACAAACTCGCCTTTCAATTTCTGGCCATCTTTGAGCGTAACCTGACCAGGCATCCGAGATCGCACAGGAAAACGCGGACGGCGTTCTTCAAACGAAACCGACTGATCTGTATATTTGGGGAACTCAGACCCAACAGCAATGGCAGAAGAGTCTCCAATGGCATACTCACCCTTAATCACATCATTAAAATGTTCGATATATTCCCGCAAACGCCGCAATTCGTTATCATCTTTCAATCCTATCAATCGCGTTTCAATACGTGGCCCAGAACGATACTGCACTTTAATCGCCAATTTCCCATTTGCTTTTTTCATAAACACAGCAGACTGGAACCCAGACACACCAATACGCAAGATCGACAAATCAACCTTGCTCGTATAACTCGTTCCCCCTTGAAAAAGCGCATACCGGTTGCTCTCTTCCAAATTGATTTCACTGCCAACAGCAGGGCTCAAAATAATCTGTGTACCTTCAACACGACGGACATCGACAATAGACCACCCATCTTTGCCAGCGGGTACAATCGTACGGGTAAATTGCACCTCAGAATCTTCAGAATCTTCTGCTTTATCGTCTGCCCAGACAGAACTCAACGTGCCCAAATTACAAATGGTAAAACAAATGGCTGTAACCATAGAAACGGTTTTTCTAAACATGAGCAGTTCTCCCTTAAGGATCTGGCACAAAACAAGTCAGCACGCAATGTAATGCGCACTGAGGCAACCGTCAAGATGCAAACACGGGCTAAAATAGAGTATAACCCAGTACCGCTGTTTCTTTAAATGCCTGAAACGTCACATAGATCCATAAAAAAAAACCGATAGCAAAGCCATCGAATCTCACGGAGAATCCAACCCCACCAGCATATATACCACCACCTTAATATCCAGCCGACTTATCTACCGCACTCATCAATGCGTCACCTTGTGCAAACCGCTTCAGATTGTCCAAAACCAAGGCCTGATTGCGCCCCGCACGCTCTGGTGCATTGCCTGCAATATGAGGCGTTATAATGACATTGCGCATTTGCCACAACGGATGTTCATCGGGCAGCGGCTCTGGATCTACAACATCCAAACCAGCACCTGCAATCTCACCCTTTTGTAAAGCATCAACCAAAGCATCGGTATCCACTGTATTGCCACGCCCAACCGTAATTAAAAAAGCCGACTTTTTCATCTTCGCAAAAGCATCTTTGTCAAACATCCCACGTGTATCAGGTGTGTCGGGAACAGAAACCACCACCACATCAGATTGTGCCAACAAATCATCAAAACGCTCATTACCCCACACCGTTACACCCTCGGGTTCATCACCCACAACCGCACGGCGTAAAGCAATCACATCCATATCAAATGCTTTGGCCATGCGCGCCAAATGTTGACCCACCCCACCAAACCCCACCAAACCCATAGTCTTACCACCGACCTCAAACACCAGCTTCCCGGCGGCCCCTTCATGTCGGTTCCATCGCCCATCACGCACACACAACGCAATACCACGCGTGAGCGCCAACATCAATGCAAACGCGTGTTCAGCCAACAAAGGCCCCACCACATCACCCTTGGCACACGTCAGTGTAATTTCCGATTCTAAAAACGCAGGGCTCACCATCCGATCCACGCCTGCACTCGACACATGTACCCAGCGTAATTTGGGGCTCACTTTCAAAACTTCTTCCCACAAATTGCCTGGGCTACCAATCAAAATATCGGCATCTGTCACAACATCTAACAACTGATCGCGTGATGTATGGACAAATTCAATATCAGGTACAACCGCTCGAACAGCGGCTTCATCTATCTTTTGCAATGCCACAAGTTTCATAAAAGCTCCTATTATAAAAAGTGGGAGACGGGAAAGGGAAGAAGGGAGAACATAAAAACCAACACCTTCTTCTTTCTTCTTTCAGTCTCTATTCTTGTTCTCTAATTGCTGCTGAAATGCCTTCTAAAATATAAGGCCGATATTTTCGAAACCGCGCGCGTGGCCGAAACCAATTGCCATCTTTCTTGGCCGTGCCTGGCACCAAGACCATGCGCTTCAAATTGACTTTTTGAAAATCTGCCTCGCCAAAAAACCAACGTGCCAGCAACTTCGAAAGTTTTTGCTGGTTTTGATCTTGAAAGTCTAAAGGGTCATCCATTGGAAAAAATAAACCGCCACCATCAAGCACGGACGCATCGCGCTTATAAACTTCAGCGGCCTCAGTCAGTTGACCAACATCTCTCACCACGATACTCGTTACACATGCAATGTCATCTTCCGTCACCACATCAACAAACAAAGATCGCATACGGTTTTTCAAGCCCCCATATGCATCCAATAATTTTTGAGACCGAGGATTAACCCCCGCATATAGTTGCCCAAGTCCACTATATCGCCTGCATTCTGAAACAAAGTCCTCTTCATTATCAAACAACCCCACACCAATCAAGTGATCACCATCTGATGCATTGAGTTGGGTCAGGCCAAGCTCAGGTTTGTGTTGCAACAAATCGTAGAAACGGCGAACATCTCGTTCATCAAAGCGTTTCATACATCGGCCTTTCCACTACGCCCCACCAACAAATGGCGACCCGCATCCATTTGTTTTAACACAGAATCTCGCCCTGTGCCCCCATACAAATTCCGTTGCGCTGTACTTTTCTCGGGTGACAACAGGGTATGAATATCTTCATCAAATGCATCCGACGCTGCTTTTAATGTCTCTAAATCCAACGCTTCCAAACGAACGCCCCGATCCAATGCCGTGCGCACCAATTCACCCACAACGCGGTGGCTCGTTCTAAACGGTACTCCTTTGCGGACCAAATAATCGGCCAGGTCGGTTGCCAAAATCATGCCATCCAATGCCGCTACCATACGCTCACCCTTCACCACCATCGTTTGCCATGCCCCCGCAAACACATCCAAAGAAATCCAAATCGTATCCACCGTATCAAAAAAAGGCTCTTTGTCTTCTTGCATATCTTTGGCATATGTCAACGGAATCGCCTTCATAACGGTCAACAAAGACATCAAATTGCCATAAACACGCCCCGTTTTGCCACGCACCAACTCTAACGAATCTGGGTTCTTTTTTTGTGGCATCATACTCGAACCCGTGCTAAATGCATCATCCAACTCTACAAAACCAAACTCTGAAGAGGACCATATAATCAAATCTTCGCAGAATCGACTCAAGTGCCCCATCAAAATAGAAGCTGCCGACATAAATTCCAAAAAATAATCACGGTCACTCACGGCATCGATACTGTTGTCTGTTACGCGTGCAAAACCCAGTGTTTCACGAACAAACTCGCGATCGACAGGATAGGCACTGCCCGCCAACGCACCCGAACCCAATGGCATGGCATCAGCCCGTAACCCACAATCGACAAAACGCCCACGGTCGCGATCCAACATCCAAAACAACGCCATGGCATAATGTGCAAACCGAATCGGCTGTGCTTGTTGCACATGGGTATACCCTGGCAAAATCACATCCACATGTTTTTCAGCCGACTGTAACAACACCTGCATCAAACCATCGATCCGATCGATCGTCTCACCAACCGCTTGTCGCAAATACAACCGCTCATCTAACGCAACCTGATCGTTGCGGCTGCGCCCCGTATGAATCTTTGCACCTGCATCACCCACCAATTCTGTCAACCGTTTCTCAACGGCCATATGGATATCTTCCAAATCATCGGTCAGCGCCAATTTGCCAGCGTCCAACTCCGCTTCAACCTGATCCAATCCCGCTAGAACCTGGTCGCACTCTTCTTGTGTCAACACATCGATGCGTGTCAACGCCTTGGCTTGTGCGCGACTGCCTTCAATATCAACCCGATACAAACGCTGATCAAAGCCGATCGATGCATTAAACTGTTCCATCAACTTCTCGGTCGATTTGCCAAATCGCCCGCCCCAGAGTTTCTCTGAGCCCGATTGTGAATCGCTCATCTAAAAACCTTTCAGAAACAACAAAGTGCATAAACGCCTGGCAAACGCCCTTCGTTATGCACTTTGCCTTTTTAATCTACAAACGGATAAACGCGAAGCGCTGGGCGCGTGGTACAAAGCGTAAAACGAATGATTCTAAACGCTCTGCACCCCGCTCTTCACGCGCTGCTTAAATACCTTCCAACAATTCTTTCTCTATTTGCCCTGCCGCATGTTCGGCCTTTGCACTCACACCCAGCACATTCAAAAAGCCTTCCGAATCGCGGTGGTCATAATCACCCACATCTTCCATCGATGCCGTTTCTTCCGAATACAATGAATGGGGCACATCTTTCGACGCCTTAAATGTCACCGTGCCCTTATAAGCTGCCACAGTGACTTCTCCCGTGAGCAAATTGGCCACAGGCTTCAAAGCGCTCCGCATCATCTGAGAGGCCAAATCGTAATAATACCCCTGATAAATTTGCTCGGCAATATCGACAGAAATCGCATCAAAAAACCGTCGGGCACGACGATCTAAAACCTGCTGAAGCAAAAACTCATAACAGTCACTCAACAAACACAACCCCGGGCTCTCATACACACCGCGCGATTTAATGCCCACAAACCGATTCTCAACCGCATGAATACCAATACCCACACCATTGCGCCCCCCAATTTCATTGGCTTTTAAAATCGCCTCTACAGAGCTCACATCCACGCCATTGATCTGAACCGGATGCCCTTTTTCTAAACGCACAGTAAACAGCTCCGGTGCATCGGGTGCTTGCATCGGAAAGACACCCATACCCGGTTCAATAAAATCAGCTGCGACTTCCAATGACTCCAAGTTGCCCGCTTCATGAGTCAAACCCAGGAAGTTTGCATCAGTTGAATACGGTTTTTCATAACTGGCAGTGATAGGCAAATTGTGCATGTGACAATAATCGATCATTTCCCTACGCCCGCCAAACATATCCAAATAGGCACTGTCACGCCAAGGTGCATAGACCCCCACGGTGGGTTTGAGCATATTGGCCACAAGTTGAAAGCGCACTTGGTCATTGCCACGCCCGGTTGCGCCGTGCACCAACACGTCAATACCACGCAGAGTCATCTCTTTCAATAACCCACGCGTGGTCACATGCCGAGCAATACCCGTGGTATTCCAATAGCCGCCCTCATAACGCGCTTGTGCAATCAACATAGCAACAGCTGTCTCGGCCAAATCATCCTTCAAATCTACCAATACCGCCTCAGATGCACCACAAATCAACATCCGCTTGCGAATATCATCCATATCCACTTCATCGGGTTGACCAATATCACCCGTTAAACTCACCACATCGACACCGCGATCCACCATCCACTTCGTCACCGTACAACTGTCTAACCCACCCGATGATGCCAATGCAACAGTTTTACCACGCAAATCATTAATTGTCATAACCAAACCCTTCCTCTCACAATCCACGGCCCGCGCCTAAGCTTCGTAAGCCCAAATTCCCCACAGACACAGGGGAAGACAAACCCTTATTTCATAACAGCATTCATAATAGGGTTTCTGTTCCCTCTCCCAATTTATGGGAGAGGGATTGGGAGTTAACTCAAAAATTCGTCCAATACATCTACCGCTTCATCAATGTGTTCTTTTTCAATAACCAAGGGCGGCAAGAACCGAATTACATCGGGCCCCGCCACACAGACCAAGATACCCTTTTCGCGAAAGAACGCCATAGAGTCAACGGCTGGCGTGTCTTCAATCACAATACCCGCAATCAAACCTTTGCCGCGGATCTCGGTCACTTTTTCATGCTTATTTTTTATAACATCTAATTTGCCAAACAAATAATCACTCTTCTCCTGCACCCCAGCAATAAAGCTTGGAGCAGACAAGGTTTTAAACACTTCAATCGCCACCGCACAAGACACCGGATGTGCCCCAAACGTCGCGGCATGATCACCCGGTTCTACGGCATCGGCAACATCTTGCGTCATCAATGTGGCACCAATGGGCAAACCACCAGCAAGCGGTTTGGCCAATGTCATAATATCGGGTGTCACACCCGAATGCTCATAACAAAATAGTTTACCTGTGCGCAACAAACCACTTTGCACCTCATCAAAAATCAGCAATATCTTCAACTCATCACAAAGCGTTCTCAAATCTGCCAAAAACTTTGGATCGGCAAAATGAATACCGCCTTCGGCTTGCAAAGGCTCCAACATAATGGCCACAGTTTCGCTGTCGGCCAATTTTTCAATCGACTCCATATCATTCAAATTAGCAAATGATATGCCCGGCAACATCGGCCCAAATCCCTTGTGATATTTCGGCTGTCCCGTTGATGAAACCGCACCATAGGTTCGCCCATGAAAAGAGTTATTCAGTGCAATAATTTTGTTCTTGGGTTTGTCGGGGAAATTCTTATATCCCCATTTTCGGGCAAACTTCAAAGCCGCTTCTATCGACTCTGTGCCACTGTTGCAGAAAAAGGCACGGTCTGCAAAAGAGTTTTCGCACAACAACTGCGCCAATTGTGGTGCAGGAATTGTGTGATACAAATTGGAGACATGAATCAATTTGCCAAGCTGATCATTGGCGGCGTCTTGGATCATCTTATTATTGTAGCCCAATGCATTCACAGACAAACCACTCACAAAATCGAGATACTTCTTGCCATCTGTATCTTGTAAATACACCCCCTCACCACTTTCCAATACAAATGGAGGCCGTCCATAGGTCTGCAAAATATATTTCTGTTCCAGATCAATTATTTCTTGGGTCGTCATCTCTAAACTCCTTGAAAGTAAAGAATACAGGAGGATTGTTATTCTCATCACAAAGACTGATTTTGGGTGATGAAATATTCTGTATTCTACTGTATTATCTCTGTTCCAATACCTTCACGCGTAAACGTTTCAAGCAACAGTGCGTGTGGCATACCCCCATCAATAATATGTGTTTTGCGAACCCCACCTTTGACTGCTCGCTCACAAGCACGCAACTTGGGAATCATCCCACCACGGGCGATGCCATCGGCAATCAACCCTTCAACATCATTAACATGCAACGATGAAATATGAGAACTCGGGTCTGATGGATCGCGCATAAGGCCATTTACATCGGTCAAAAATACCAGCTTCTCAGCTTGTAATGCGCGTGCAATTTCGCCCGCGGCCGTATCGGCATTCACATTGTAACTCTCCCCATCGGGACCCAGCCCAATAGGTGCAATCACCGGAATGGTACCCTCTTCACAGGCCAGACGGATGGGTTCGGGGTCAATTCGGGCAACATCGCCTACATATCCGATGTCTACCTGTTTCTTTTCCCCATTTTCCTCCACCGTGGCAAAATGTTTGGTCACAAACATAATCCCAGCACCTTTGGCCGACATGCCACGCGCACGACCGTCTAACATCTCCAAACCATCACATATGCGACGGTTCACCTCACCAAACAACGTATCTTCCACAACCTGCATCGACGCTTTATCGGTCATTCGCAAACCATTGATCCACTGCGATTGAATGCCCGACTTTTCCAATTGCCGGCTGATCTCCTTGCCGCCCCCATGCACAACAACCGGTCGCATGCCCACAGTTTCCATAAACACCAAATCTGCCATCACCGTAGGAGACCCACCCTCACCAGGCTGTGTGCTGCCCCCATATTTCACAACAACAATTTTGCCTCGAAACGAACGGATATAAGGAAACGCCTCAATCAGCGTAGATGCTTTTTCAATGATTTTATCCACCAAATCCCTCTGACGGGTCTCTTTTTTAGCCATTATATCACTTCCAAATAATCTTTATCCGGCAATGCAGGAAACGGTGCAGCCGGTAAGGTTTGGTACCAATACGCCACCGAAGCAATATCATCTTGCAATGGCAAATATCGTCGCCCTTCACTTGTGCGTGATCGCCAACCCAATGCTTGAATGGTGATTCGCAAATCTTCTTCAAAACGCACAGGGTCCATAATGTGCCAACGATACATCCCAAAACGCGTTTGAGAATCATACAA
>JBLHJX010000195.1:0-10035 GCA_047619225.1 Candidatus Latescibacterota bacterium | reverse complement strand
GCAATTAAAATACATAGGTTTATCAAATTAGACATATAGCATACTCCGAGGTATAACAACACGAAATCTGGAGGGCAGATTGCCCTCCAGACTTCCACTCACCTGTTTCCAAATGGGCACATCACTTGACGGGCAAGCAGGCGGCATTCAAAACCACCCCATTACGCCTTGTGAAACTACTTTTAAATAAATTTATACACATTATAATTAAGAATCTTGACACTTTTAACTCATTTTGTTAAGTTTGTTTTTCGTTAGTCAGGTTATATCTGATTGACTGCGGGACAAATGTCTGGCTCCCTAGCTCAGTTGGTAGAGCAGAGGACTGAAAATCCTTGTGTCACTGGTTCAAATCCGGTGGGAGCCACCATTTGTCCCGTTTTTTGATACGGCATGTGAGATCTCAAAAAGATCCTGCATGCCTATTTTATTTTTACCTTCTCTGTGTTTTTTTGCGACTTGGTGACACGTATCACCATTTTTTTCAAGAAAAAGATGAAACTGGTGACTGCCGTCACTATTTTCCTGTTTGTTTTGTGTTAATTTCAAACTAAATTCAGCCTATAAACCCAAATCAACGGTGCCTCTGCCCTTACAGAATGGGTGGGGCAACGAAATGCAAACCCAACAGTAAAAACCTAATGGAGATCAAAATGCTCAAAACTTTACTAACCAAAACAATCTTTGCGATTGCTTTATCATCCGTTCTTGGGACGGCAGCATCGGCCAATATTGTTTTAGACCTTGATCTCAATGAAGGAAATCAAGGGTTAATCACCAGACAAGTGCAAATAGGTGACATCGTTGAAATTGAACTGATTGCCCAACAGGGGGCTCAAGATATTGCGGGATTTGAAGTGGTCATAAAGTTTGACGGCCAACAATTTATTTTTAATGGCTATCAAAGAGGTGGTTTGATGGCCTCTGCCATTTCTTTACCTGCAGCCCCAACCGCCGACGGTGTTAAAATCAGTGCTGGATTTTTAGGTGGGAAAAGTGCGTTTGATAGTGGATCATTGGGCACGCTCGTTTTTGAAGTGACCCAAGACTTAAGTGCGGGTGGCTCTATTATGCTCACACAAGGTTCCTTTGGTGCAGCTGGTAGAACAGATCAATTTGCATTGAACAGCGAAGTCATATTGCAGGGACCCACAAACCAACAAGACAGTGGTTTCCAAAACGACCCCATGAATGACCCAAACCAACCGGACATGAATAATCTACCCGAGAACCCAATCGAGTTGATCAAGTGGCTGCCAACAGATTTGCAGGGCGTCTATATCGAAACCCACAGAACACGCCTCCAAGGTGAGCTCAATAGTCTTTTGAGCATGCGGCAAACGCTTGCAACCACCAATCAATATCTTGCAATAGCCAACGAGCAGCAAAAAATAATCATTGGCAAAGTGCTCATGGGGCTTCATCACAAAATGCACAACCCAGACCAAGGCAATCTCAACCAAGAGCAACCACCAACCAACGTCCATGATCTTTTGCAAATGATGTTTCAAAATATCGAACAAGACATACAACATGTGACACAAAGATTACAAGAGATTCAGTAACACACGTTTCATTGACACAGCACAATAATCCTCACGAAGTGTTGTGAAGACATAAAAAAGCCGCTGATCTTAAAATCAGCGGCTTTTTTGTTTTTATAAACCAACATACCTAAATCATCTCTTCAAATTAGATACAGATATTCTTTCTTCTTATGACCCTTATTCTTCCGTGGGATCAAACCCTTCAATATGACCTTCTTTGATATGGATTTCATCGCGCCGACGTATCTTCTCCACCGCCCCATCACGTAAATCTACCACCCGATCAGAAACACCCAACATCTTATGATCGTGTGTATTGGTCACAATGGTCACACCACTTTCAGCCTGCATTTTCAACATCAGCTCAATAATTTCTTGACCGGTCTTCAAATCTAAGTTCCCAGTGGGTTCGTCTGCCAGAATCAAATCTGGGTCATTGGCCATCGCACGTGCAATGGCCACGCGCTGCATTTGACCACCCGATAATTCAAGCGGTTTGTGGTGCAACCGATCACCCAAACCAACCAACCCCAACTTCATAGCCGCTTTTTCTTCGTAGTCTTTGCGAGCCATGCCAGAAAAAACCATGGGCAAAGATACGTTTTCCAAAGCCGTCATCACCGGAATCAGATTAAACGACTGAAAAATATACCCCACACTATGGCAACGCAAATAAGCAATTTGGGCCTGGCTCAATTCGCTCATATTGGCGCCATTGACCATAACTCTGCCCTTAGAGGGCGTATCTAAGGCACCCACCATATTAAACATGGTCGTTTTGCCAGACCCCGAGGGACCCATAATAGACAGATACTCACCGCGAACCACCTTCAAATTTACACCACGAAGGGCATGCACGTCTTGGTCGCCCATGCTATATGTTTTCCAAACATCTTCCACCGAAATAATAAAATCACTTTCATCCCGTTCAACGGGTGTGGCAATGGTTTTTGGTTCTTGTGTCATAATAAACTCACTCCTAAGCAATAAAATTCAGGGTTCAAGTTCGCTTATGTTAGCGAAAAACACACACCCTGTCAAGCGTTTTTGAAGAAAGAACATTGGCATAAAGCCGTTATTATAATTACTTTTGGAACGGGCCAGAAACCCTATTCATCATTTTTTATCTCATCATAGCAATTGTGTTAGAAGCGCCCTGCCAAACGCCGGGTTCTTAAACCGGTTCAGAACTTGCCCCATCATGTTTCTGTCGCTATATTATGCCCAGCAGCAAAGAAAGGTTTTGCGACAGATTTTTCAAAATTGAATCAGGCTCTTTTAAGAAAGGAATATTTATGAAATTCGCCGTTTGTAATGAATTCTTCGAGGGTTGGAAGATTGAAGATGTTTTTAATTATGCCGCAGAAATCGGCTGTGAGGGTGTTGAAATCGCACCGTTTACCTTAGCAGAAAGTGTCACCCGCATCTCCGCCAAACGCCGCAGCAGCATACGCAAAGCCGCTGAAAAAGCAGGTGTCGAAATTGTGGGTCTACACTGGCTACTTGCCAGTCCTAAGGGTCTCTACCTTACCCACCCCGACAAATCAATCCGCAAAAAAACCCAAGACTATATCAAAGCGCTCATCAACTTCTGTGGAGACCTTGGTGGCAGCATTATGATTCACGGGTCACCCGCCCAACGCAACATTCAAAAAGGCTGGAATCGCGATGAATGTTGGAAATATGCCGTGGATGTCTTTGCCGGCTGCACCCAAGAAATGAAAAAAAACAATGTCACATATTGCATAGAAGCCCTCACGCCTAAAGAAACCAACATTATCAACAGCATTGCCGAAGCCAAACAAATGATCGCCGATGTGGGCCACCCAAACTTCCAAACGATGGTCGATGCCAAAGCCGCAGTCGCTGAAGACAAACCCCACGTTGACGTCATTGCCGAAGCGGGCAAAGCCATGCGCCACGTTCATGTCAACGACCCCAACTTGCGCGGCCCCGGATTTGGCGACTTAAAATACGCATCGATCCTCCAAGCCCTCAAAGACCGCCACTATGACGGATATGTCTCTGTAGAAGTTTTTAATTTTAAACCTGACCCACAAACGATTGCAGCGCGCAGCATCGGCTACCTCAAAGGCATTGTTGAAGGGCTAGAAGGCTAAACGAAAAACAATAGAAGCCCCTATGCCCGAATATTGGGATGGTGTAGGGTCTTCTCTCGTTTATCTTCTCACCGACCCTATGAAACCTTTCACATACACCTTCCAGACCGAACACCAACGTGCCACCCTAAAAATGGCGGCCCCCATTAAGGATAATATCGGGGCGTATCGCACGGGTCTCATCGAACTCGACAGTGGTCGTAGCCTGCCTTTTATTTGCCGCCACAGCAGTGCTACAGCGGCATTAACCTATCTACATCCGCTTGAAATCAACGATGATTGGCGGCGTCTTGTTGGTTTGCAGCCCACCCAAACCACGCACATGATTGATGCACCGGGCACCCTCCAATTGGGTGTTGAACGGGTACGACTCTTATCACGCGGCATCTTAGACATTTTTAACATACCCGACCTTACGACCACCATAAAAGATACGTTGGAAGAAAAGATCGCACTGTTGCCCATTTTACGTGAGGGCAAACAGTTTGGCATGGCCAATCATGTCAAAAGCGCCTGCGGTTATTCATGCGCAGAACTGCCCATTGAACACAATCCTAACGAAACAGATGCCCCCTATCACACACCAGATAATGTGCTTACCGGTGCCCAGCGTGAACGCGTTCAATTGGCCATTATTGGCACAGGTTTCACCCAAGGTCAAAATCTCGTCACACTCATCCATGACATTCAAACACGATTTAAAAATATGTCTCATATCGAACTCATTATTCCACATGCCACGCTTCTCGGGCTTACGCACACTCTATCTTACGTTAGTCCAGGAATTTCTTTACGCGCCCATACCTTTGAAACCCTTTTAGATACCCAAGGAGACCGAGGAAGATTCTTCCCGCATCCCGAATTTCACATTCGCCCGCCTCTGTCTCAACGCTATCGCGCCTGGTGGGGACGAGATCTAACGGGCCAACCCATAGCCAACATCCCACACATGGGCAAAGACAGTGCTGACGCTTTGTTTGATCCTTTAAGACAAATTCGCACCCTCAATGCACATCTCCAGACAACATATCACACTTCGTTGGCCAACGTAATCTCTCGACACCTCCCTTAAAAAGGTTTCTTGTGCCATCTTCCTACCTAAAATGGTTTGCAGTCTTACTACTGATCCTCCTCACGACAAGTGTTGGATACTGGTTTGGCACACAACACAACACCTCCTCTACCCAACCTACCCCATCTCTCACCGAAGCGGAACCCATGAATACCAACCGTCTCGCCCAAGAAACCAGCCCCTATTTGCGCCTGCACCAGCACAACCCCGTCGATTGGTATCCGTGGGGACCAGAAGCATTTGAAAAAGCACGCACAGAAGACAAACCCATTTTCCTTTCAGTGGGTTATTCCAGTTGCTACTGGTGCCACGTCATGGAAAGATTGGTCTTTTCTGACTTAGAAATTGCCAAATTAATGAACAGCCTCTTTGTGAATGTCAAAGTAGACAGAGAAGAGCGCCCCGACATTGACGCACTCTACATGACAGCCACACAACTCCTAGATGGTCATGGCGGCTGGCCCAACTCTGTTTTCCTGACGCCGGATCTCAAACCCTTTTATGCAGGCACCTATTTCCCACCCCAAGATGCACACGGTCGCCCCGGTTTTCCACGTGTACTGCAAGCCTTACACCTGGCCTGGCAAGAAAAACGCCAAGATATAAACGATCAATCCGAACAAATTGCCCAAGCCATTCGCAACATCCACACCAGCCAAAAAGCAGACACATCTTGGTCGCAAAGTGCTTTTACGAACAAACTTCAAACACACTTTCAAAACCGCTTCGACTGGCAAAATGGTGGTTTTGGGAGCGCTCCCAAGTTCCCGCCAGACCAGGCCCTTGCCATTCTGCTCGACCATTCTCAAACCATTCCCGACGCAACAGATATGGTCTCTCTTACCCTCACAAAAATGGCACAAGGTGGCATCCAAGATCACCTCGGTGGCGGGTTTCATCGCTATTCTACAGACGCCCAGTGGCACGTGCCACACTTTGAAAAAATGCTTTACAACCAATCCTTATTTGCCCAAAGCTACCTGCAAGCCTATCAAGCCACCCAAAACCCAATCTACCGCCAGACAGTCGAAGACATATTGCGCTTTGTCTCTACCACACTGACCGATCCCAAAGGTGGGTTTTATTCAGCACTCGACGCCGAAACTGATGCCGAAGAAGGCGCACATTACATTTGGACAGAAACTGAAATCCGCAACATCCTCGGTTCAGAATCTGATCTGTTCTTTGAAGCTTTTGCATTGGCGCCCGTACCAGAAACCCAAGCGGGTGCACTCTATCGCACGCAATTAGACAGCGCCCTCGCCCAAGAAAAAAATATCGATATCACCGACATCCATACCCAACTATCCCAAGCAAAAAATCGCCTTCTGCAAGAACGCAACCACCGCAAATTCCCACTGCTCGACGACAAGATCATCACGGGGTGGAATGGCCTCATGATCGCTGCATATGCCCAATCGGCCCGTATACTCAATCGCCCACAAGACACAGCACCAGCACAAAAAGCGGCCGAATTTATTCTCAACAATCTACGAGACAAATCAGGCACCCTCTATCGCATTTATCACTCAGGCCAACGGAAGATCCCCGCCTACCAAGAAGATTATGCATACTTTATACATGGCCTTATCGAACTCTACCGCACAACAAAAAACGCCACCTTCTTAAACGAAGCTGAGCACCTCACACAACAAATGAACACCCGCTTTGGCGACACCCAAAATGGCGGATATTTCTTCACGCCCTCAGATACCGAACTCTTTGTGCGCGCCAAAAATTCCAGTGATGGTGCCATCCCATCGGGCAATGCAGTCGCCCTTCACAATCTGTGTGACCTCTACGAAATCACAGGCCAATCACACTACGTCGACCAAGCCAACACCCTCTTTTTGGCATTTTCTAAAAACGCCCTCGAATCACCAGAAGGATACCTACACCTCATTCATGGGGCCTTGCGCATTTCTCAAACAGAGCCCCAAACCAGCGCAACACAAACAGCTCCGACAGAACAATATGTGCACGCCAAACTTCATCTCATCACCTCACCCGACCGACCCGGCGACACGTTACACGCCGAAGTCGAAATCCAAATTGCAAAAGACTGGCACATTCAAGCTGCCAACCCCAATCACAAATTTCTCATTGCCACACAACTCCAAATTGCCACACGAGACACCCTTGAAGATCTCAACATCACATATCCAGAACCTACAAGAGTGCCACTTGCCATTGCAGAATCTCCCGTAGATGTTTACACTGGCACACTGCGCATTCCAATCACCTGTCGTGTGACACCCCATCAACTCAACAAAGCGCACTTGGCATTTAATCTCACCTATCAAGCCTGTGACGACACCCGATGTTTACAACCCAACACCATCACTCTCCCTCTCGATATTGCCTTCTAAGGAGTGCCCATGAAATTCATCTACTTCACCGACATCCATCTCTGCCAAGGCGAAGATTCTCCCAAAGGCGTTGAACTCTGTTTTGAATCGATGCTCAGCCACAATCCTGAATTTTTAATCAACGGCGGCGACTTGGGCATCACCGAGGAAGCCATCAACATCTACAAAGAAGTAACCAAAGATATTTCACTGCCTTTATTCATGTGCAATGGTAATCATGAAATGTGCAGTGGTTACCTGCCCCAAGAACAAGCAGGCACGACCCATTACAGCACCGACATCAACGGCGCACACATAGTCGTCCTTGATGTTGTGCGCTACAACGAACCCTCAGACGAACACCCCCGAAATTGGTACGGTCTTGCCGATAGCGTGCTTCTCTCTTGGCTTGAAAATGACCTGAAAGACCTTCCTCCAGAAACCCCACTCATTGTCGTCTCCCACATCCCATTATCAACAACCTTCCCTTTTCGAATGGGACGGGCATCAGAAATAATCAAACCCACCAACGCAGTCACAAATGCCGATAAAGTATTAGACCTGCTCAGACCTTTCAAAAATGTGGCAACCCTCCACGGGCACGACCACGAAAACTGTCGGCACTTTGTCGATCACATCGAAATTATGACCACAAACGCCGTCGCCGGAAATTGGTGGAAAGCGAGCCTCAACAGCTTTTCACCACACGGCAACGAACCCCAGGGGTACCGCCTGCTCAACATCGACAACAACGGCACCATCACCAGCCAATACATTGCCTTTCAACCTCAGCAACACCAAATTGCAGAATTATACCAACATCCCAAGTCAAACAGATGCTTCATCAATGTCTTTGATGGCTCACCTAAAACGCGTGTTGTCGTCCCTAAGCTGGGAACATTGCCCATTATTGATCCCAACGCAGAATCTTCCATTGGCCTGAGTAACCACCTCTACGAATTGCCCAAAGGATTTAGAATTAAAAATGTTGTGGTTGACATCACCTTAGACGATATCGATTCGACACAAACGCAACTGAATCTTTAACGCTATCTCAAGAACCGCCTCAGTGATATTTTTCTAAAAATCCACATTTTGATTACAAAAACATTCTTTTATTAAACCCTCAAGCAACCTCATTTTGAGATTTATTCACCATCTTTTGCACACCGAAACCCAATCGTATAATCTGGATTGGTATTGGGATTGTACTGCACCCGATTTGCAGTGCGATGAATCATCTCCGTCTGATCGGCCCAAGACCCGCCACGCAACACCTTTGGAGGCGCACTCTCCAATGCATTTGGTGTGTCATTATGCGGATTCTGACCTGGTGCGCGTGTATAATAATCATTGCCGTACCAATCAGAGACCCACTCCCACACATTGCCCGACATATCCATCACCCCATAAGGGCTCACCCCGTTAGGAAAAGACCCCACGGGCCACGTGCTCTCGCGCCCACACCCATCTCCGCCATCATCAATTGCCGCACGTTCACAATTTGCCTGCTCGGAACCCCAAGGAAAACGCCGCCCATCTGTGCCGCGTGCAGCTTTCTCCCATTCGGCCTCTGTGGGCAAACGCTTGCCTGCCCACTTACAATATTGATCGGCCTCCCACCACCGCATACAATTGATCGGATGATTGTCGCGATCTGTACGCCTGCCATTGCAGAGATCTTCTTCATAGGTATGTTGTGCACCCCAAAACTTCTCTGGTTGCACACATTTACCCGTTTCCACGCACGCACGATACTGCGCGACCGTCACCTCAAATTTGTCTATTGAAAACGCCTTCTGATAAATTGTTCGAACAGGCACCTCATCACTGTCGCCTTGCTCAGACCCTCTGATAAATGTGCCTTCAGGAATCAAAATCATTTCAGCCTCTCGAGGCGTCGTATCAAAAGGCGGTTCCCCATCAAGCTCTCGAGCAACAACATTGCGTTCAATCCAATTATTGGGCAAACCTTCTGTTGGCATACCGTTAGAAACGGGAAGCGCAATATCTGACATCACACATCGAAACCCAATATAGGGATACCATCGAGCCGGTTTGAATCGATACCGATTTGATGTACGTGACACCAATTTGGGGCATGAGTAATACCACGAATTGCCACGCAATACCCTGTAAGGTTCATCTGCCGTATTTACAGGATTAAGAAGGGATGCGCGCGTATAATAATCCACTTCGTACGCATCGGCCACCCACTCCCACACATTGCCAATCATATCGAGAGCACCATAAGGGCTCGCACCCGCAGGCAATGACCCAACAGGCCACGTACCCTGCGCACCACAACCCAATGACGCCCAACCCGTTACGGCGTGCTCACAATCGGGCGCGGCATTCCCCCACGGAAACGGACGCCCGTCAGTTCCTCTTGCGGCCTTCTCCCACTGGGCCTCTGTGGGCAACTGCTTACCCGCCCAGTTACAAAAACGGCTGGCATCATACCAACTCACACAATTAACCGGGTGGTCACTGCGCCCACCCACTTGCCAATTACAATCTTCTCCCAAGGCCGGAGAATCGCATCCCCCCACATCCACACACTGCTGATAGTCTGCCACGGTCACTTCATACCGATCTATATAAAACCCATCCAAAAGCACCAACCGCTGAGGTTTCTCCTCTGTCTCAACCAAATCGGATCCCATCCAAAAACCGCCGGCAGAAACAGCAACCATTTCAACGGGTACACCAGTCGGTAATGGAAAGTGGATGACTTCCGGTCGATCTGGCGGCAGAGACACCACATTGGGTTCACCTGAAACACGACCTGGAGTATTGACAGCAGGTTCATTTAGTGAAGCGTCCTTATGACAAGACAAAAACAACATAACACACTGGAAAAGAACAAAATACATACCCAACCGACAAAAATATATCATTGGCAAATACCTTGACAACAGTTAGTGATTATAGTACACTTTTTTGTA
>JBLHJX010000194.1:0-10039 GCA_047619225.1 Candidatus Latescibacterota bacterium | reverse complement strand
CAAGGTATTAACTTTTCGATCCTCCAATAAAGCGAGGATTTGTTGAATACGACTCTCTTTGATTGACGTGACTTTTTCCGTTGTTTGCTTTTTAGCCGCATTGGATTTTTCACGATCTTCTTTGCGCGTTTTTTCATCGCGTTCTTTGCGTGAAAAAACTTTGCGATCCATGACCACACCATCCATACCGGGTGGGGCTTTAAGCGACGCATCACGAACATCACCTGCTTTTTCACCAAATATGGCGCGCAACAATCGTTCCTCTGGTGACAACTCGGTTTCACCTTTAGGCGTCACCTTGCCCACCAATATGTCGCCTTGCCCAACTTCGGCACCAACACGAATAATACCGTGTTCGTCTAAGTTGCGTACAGCTTGTTCACTCACATTGGGTATTTCGCGCGTAATCTCTTCAGTCCCACGCTTAGTATCGCGTACCTGAAGCTCAAATTCTTCAATATGAATGGAAGTGAAAATATCTTTCTTGATCAAACGCTCAGAAATGATAATCGCATCTTCAAAGTTGTATCCATTCCAAGACATAAAAGCAACTAATACATTGGCACCAAGTGCCAAATCGCCCCGATCAGTGGCACTGCCGTCGGCAAGCACTTGACCTTCCTCAACTTTATCACCAGCACGTACGAGTGGGCGTTGATTGATGCACATGTCTTGATTGGAACGCTTGAACTTCGTCAAACGATATATATCTTCATCTGAAAGGTCTATGGCCTCGACACTACGAGCCTTACGACGTTTGATAACAATTTTGTTGGCACTAACATAGGACACAGTACCTGCACTCTTGGCAGTGACAACAGCTTTGGAATCAATTGCTATTTTGCGCTCCATACCCGTACCAACAATTGGAGCATCGGTAATAAGCAAAGGGACGCCTTGCCGCTGCATATTGGATCCCATCAAAGCACGATTGGCATCATCATGCTCTAAAAATGGAATCAAACCTGCTGCGGCACTCACCATCTGGAATGGAGATACATCCATGTAGTCAATCTGCTCGGGGCCAACGACAGGAAAATCACCCCGGCGGCGTGCTTGATTAACACTGGTCTCAAATTTGCCACCATCAGCAATTGACACATTGGCCCGTGCTATGGTATGGCGATCTTCTTCATCGGCGGGTAAATACTTAACAGTATCGGTCACCTTACCATCCGTTACGACTCGGTATGGCGTTTCTAAAAACCCAAAAGGATTAACACGCGCATAGGTTGCTACAGAGGCAATCAGGCCAATGTTTGGACCTTCAGGCGTTTCAATAGGACAAATACGACCATAGTGTGTATGATGCACATCGCGCACTTCAAAACCTGCCCGATCACGCGTTAAACCACCCGGTCCTAAAGCTGACAAACGACGTTTATGCGTCAATTCATCCAAAGGATTGGTCTGTTGCAAAAACTGAGACAACTGGCTGCTGCCAAAAAAAGCTTGTACAACGGTTGACACTGTGCGTGCATTGACCACATCATGCGGCGTTAATTGGTCGGAATCTCGAAGGCTCATGCGCTCACGAATCGTGCGTGCCATGCGTGCCAAACCAATTGAAAACTGGTTCGAGAGTAACTCGCCCACAGACCGAACGCGGCGATTGCCCAAATGGTCAATATCGTCGGTAAACCCTTGCCCCATAGCCAAAATGAGCAAATATTCGATCACTTGAATAAAATCATCAACACACAGCGTTGTAAAATTCAGCGGAATATCCATATCCAAACGCTGATTGATACGATATCGGCCAACTTCACCCAAATGGTAGCGGCGAGGGCTAAAGAAATGCCGCTCAAGTAACCCACGCGCGGTTTCTATGTTGGGCGGATCGCCAGGACGCAAAAGGCTATAAATCCGTGACAAAGCTTCTTCTTCATTGTCACAAGGATCTTTTGCTAAAGTGTTGGCAACAATACCACCGTCATTGGTCGAATCGATATCAATTATTGTGACTTGCTTGATCTTTTTTTCTTGGAGTGCGACAACCAATTCCGCGGTTAAAGTGGTATAAGCCTCTACAACCACTTCACCCGTTTTTTTAATGATAATATCTTCACTTACTACGGCACCGATCAACTCTTCATCAACCTTTGCCTGGGCATCCGAGTGGAATATGCCCAAAATCTCCTCACCCTTGCCATAACCCAAGGCACGTAGAAATGTTGTAACAGGCAACTTCCGTTTCCGGTCGATATGGACATACATGATGTCATTGATATCGAGGCTAAATTCAAGCCAGGCACCTTTGTAGGGGATAATACGCGCAGAAAACAGCCGTTTGCCATTGGGATGAATCGTGTCATCAAAAAACACACCTGGAGATCGATGCAATTGACTCACAATCACACGCTCTGAACCATTGATGATGAATGTGCCTTCTTCGGCCATCAAAGGCAACTCGCCCAAAAACACGGTCTGTTCGACGATATCTTTTACACGAAAATCGTTATCGCTTTGTTTTTCGCGCGAAATTAAACGCAAAGTTGCCCGTAAAGGGGCTGCGTATGTTGTCCCTCGCTCAAGGCATTCGACAACACTGTATTTGGGTGTTCCAATAGAATAATCCACAAACTCCAAAGAATAAAGATTGTGGACATCGGTAATAGGGAAGACACTATGGAAGACCGCCTGGAGGCCTTGCTTTGTACGTTCCCCAGGCGGTACTTCTCGCTGCAAAAACCAGTTGTATGAATCAAGCTGAATATCAAGCAAATCTGGCATTTCAATCGCAGGTGTAATCTTTCCGTATGACTTCCTCTCAATAAAGCCTTTATCTGCCAAGGGCTCACGCTCCTGTGCTGAAGTAACGGTCGATGATGGGTTGGAGATCGATAGCTTTTTGTTCTTTAAGACTACTTAACTTCCACCACTGCCCCAGCCTCTTCCAACTCTGCCTTGATTGTAGCGGCTTCTTCAGAAGAAACAGCTTCTTTAACGGCATTGGGGGCATCATCAACAAGGGCTTTGGCTTCTTTCAAACCTAAGCCTGTAATGCTGCGAACAACCTTAATCACTTGAATTTTCTTATCACCTGCGGCAGATAAGATCACATCGAATTCGGTCTGTGCTTCTTCAGCAGGAGCCGCTACACCAGCAGGGGCAGCCACAACAGCAGCCTGTGCCGTCACGCCAAATTTTTCTTCCAGTGCCTTGACCAGCTCGGCCAACTCAAGCACAGAAAGTTTTTCAATTTCACCGATTATTGATTCAACAGCCATTTTTTGTCCTCCGTCCACCTTAGATAGGAATTGATGTGGCAACTTGAGTTTATAAATAAGGCTTTTTTAGCCTTCTTCACTTTTTTTATCTACAACAGCTTGCAACGTTCCAACCAACTTTTGGATGATACCATTGAGTGCGTAAACCAAACCCGCAATGGGGCTTTGCATCGCCGTAACCATCTGGCCAAGCAAAACTTCGCGGGAAGGCAGCTTAGCCAAAGCTTCAAGCTGAGCGTCAACATAAACATCACCTTCAATATAGCCAGCCTTGATGACGGGTTTTCCATCACTGGTTTCAGCAAACTTGGTCAAAACCCGTGCAGGTGAAACTGGATCGCCTTCGGAGCAAACCAAACCGGTAGGCCCAGAAAATAATCCATCAAGCCCCTCTACGCCTGCTTCTTTCACAGCGAGCTTGGCCAAACGGTTTTTAACCACCAAAAAGGATATATCTTCTTCACGCAATTTCTTACGCAATTCAGTAAAAGTGGGCACATCAAGACCAGTAAAGTCTGCCAGATAAACCCCTTTGGATTGCTTAAGCAATGCTGTGAGGTTTTCTACTGTGGCCACCTTCTCGGCAGTAGGCATCTAAAATTCCTTCCTACACAAAAGATCAGTTGGCAAATGTCGACCGATCCAAACGAATGCCCGGCCCCATGGTTGTTGACAGGGTAACCGAACGCAGATATTGACCCTTAGCAGCTGATGGGCGCGCCCGCACAATGGCATCGATAATAGCCTGCGCATTATCAACAAGGCGCGCATTATCAAATGAGGCTTTGCCAATAGGTGAATGTATATTGGATGTTTTGTCTACACGAAACTCAACACGCCCAGCTTTGGCCTCTTCAACAGCCCGTGCAACATCGGGTGTCACAGTGCCGCTTTTGGGATTGGGCATCAAACCACGCGGCCCGAGCACACGCCCTAACCGCCCAACTTGCCCCATCATTTCAGGCGTGGAAATGGCAACGTCAAAATCAGTCCAGCCGCCATTCACTTTTTCGACTAAATCTTCTGCACCAACCACATCTGCACCCGCAGCTTCTGCGGCGGCGGCTTGGTCGCCCTTAGCAAAGACTGCAATACGAACATCTTTGCCCAACCCATGAGGCAGAGCAACAGTGCCACGCACTTGTTGGTCTGCATGACGTGGATCTACACCCAAGCGAAATGTCAATTCGACAGTTTCATCAAATTTTCGCAAGGGCATTGTTTTGAGAATTTCTACCGCATCGGCCAAAGGATAATTGTTTTGGCGCTCAAATAATGCAGCAGATTGTTGATAAACTTTCGATTTTCCGCGTGCCATTATATCTCCTTCGTCACTATTCGACGGTCAGGCCCATGCTGCGAGCCGTGCCGGCAATCATACGCATGGCAGATTCAACACTCGAAGCGTTCAAATCTACCATTTTCTGTTCAGCAATTTCTTTCAATTGATCTTCCGTCACCGTACCTACTTTTGTACGGTTCGACTCGGGAGACCCTTTTGGGATATTCGCTGCACGTTTAAGCAAGACGGCTGCGGGGGGGCTTTTCAGTTCAAATGAAAAACTCCGATCTGCATAGACCGTGATGACGGCTGGAATGATCAGACCCTGTCGGTCTTGAGTTTGTGCATTAAACGCTTTGCAAAATTCCATAATATTCAAACCATGTTGGCCCAGTGCTGGACCAACTGGAGGCGTTGGTGTTGCCTGCCCTGCTGGAATTTGCAACTTAACTGTTGTAATAATTTTTCGAGCCATCAAGCCCCTCTTAATTGTTTAGGCATCAACCGCTTCTTCAACCTGCAAAACGTCTAGTTCAACAGGTGTATTGCGGCCAAAGATGCTTACCATCACCTTAATTTTACTCTTTTCGGGGTTGACGTCGTCAACCAGACCAATAAAGTCGCTAAAAGGACCGTCTATCACTTTTACTCGGTCACCTACTTGATAAGGGATATCTTCCGATTCTTCAACCAACCGGCGTTCAATTTGCCCTAAAATGCGTTGCACTTCGTCATTGCGCAACGGTTGTGGTTTGCGCCCCGGCCCAACAAAGCTCGTCACACCCGGCACATTGGTTACAAAATGGAGCGATTCTTTGTCCATATCCATTTCTACCAATAAATAACTGGGTAAAAACTTTTTCATCGAAGTTGTTTTACGTCCATCTCGCATTTCAACAACTTCTTCTTGAGGCACCACAACTTGCGCAATCTGATCGCCAATCATAGAATTCTCTTTGGCGTTCTCAATATAGCTTTTGACTTTATTTTCGTGCCCAGAATATGTATGAACTACGTACCAACGTTGTGCCATTGGGCATCTCCAGTTATATCAACACCAAGTCCATAATGCCTGCTAGAATATAGTCTACAATAAAAATAAAGATCGCCAACACAAAAGATAGACCCAGCACAATGGTCGTAGAAGACTTTAACTCTTCTTGGGTAGGCCAAGTCACTTTTCCCATCTCAACTTGAACTTCTTGAACAAATTGGGCAATTTTTCCGAACATAGGATAAAGTCTCAAAAAGAACCCCGAACCAAAAATAGCGTTCGAAGCAGTCAATAAAATGGCAGGCCAGCCAGGACTTGAACCCGGAACCACCGGTTTTGGAGACCGACGCTCTACCAGTTGAGCTACTGACCCTGACCAAGAAAAATAAAATAATGAATACTGTTACAATAAATGGAGCCCACGACCGGACTTGAACCGGTGACCTCCTCCTTACCAAGGAGGTGCTCTACCGACTGAGCTACATGGGCATGACAAGCCATTTTCTGGAGCGGGAAACGGGATTCGAACCCGCGACCCTCAGCTTGGAAGGCTGACGCTCTAGCCAGCTGAGCTATTCCCGCCAATAAAGCAATAAAAAACAACCCTTTTCGCTAAAAGGGTCCAAGCTCTGTGTATTAAATTTTCTGCCGAAGAATGTTTAATATATGTTAAAGGGGAAGGTGCGTCAAGATTTTTTTGTCGTAAGTATACCGTAGGTAAGGAGTTTTGATAAACCATATCAAACTTTTAAACGTGGGTGAGAAATAAAAATGGTGGGGAGTGGCGGATTCGAACCACCGAAGGCATGAGCCAGCAGATTTACAGTCTGCCCCTGTTGACCGCTTAGGTAACTCCCCACCCATTTTTAACAGGCGTAGAAAATACACGAACCCAGGCATGGAGTCAAGCCCAAAATGCGATCACACACTTTGTAAATACGCCAAATCAAGCCATTTGCACATTGACAAAGCCATGACCCTTTGCTATTTTTGCCGCCACTTCATACAATCTAAAAAATCCACCCCATAAGGAGTTCATTTTCTATGACCGAGCCTATTCAAAATTACGCCCGTATAGGCATTGTACATTTTATGGCTTACAAAGCGTGTATTGGTGGTGATGGACCCATTCTAGAAACGCTTGAAAAAATTGCAACAGATCCCTATTTCCAAGTTGTCGAAGTGACCCACATGAAAGACCCGACCGTTCGTGCTCAAGCACGCGACCTGCTCAAATCGGCACATATGGATGTTGCATTCGGCGCACAGCCTATCTTGTTGGTTAATCAACTCAACATCAACTCACCCGATGCAGTTCATCGACAAGAGGCAATTGATGCGGTAAAGGCAGGTATCGATCAAGGAGAAGAATTGGGTGCACCTGGTTGCGCCCTGCTTTCAGGTGCCGACCCCGGCAACGAATCCCGCGAAGAGGGCCTCGATCTTTTGGTAGATTCATTGCGTCAATTGTGTGACTATGCAGGTGGTAAAAGCATGGACATCGTCTTAGAAACTTTTGACCGCTTACCCTTTGGTAAAAACTGCATCATTGGTCCCAATGCATTAGCCGTTGAGGTGTCTAATCGCTTGCGTAGGGAATATCCTAACTTCGGCTTGATGCTTGATTTGAGCCATTTCCCCCTACAAGGCGAAGGAACAGCCTACTCCCTAAACATTGCACGTGATCACATTGTTCATATGCATGTTGGAAACTGTGTCATGAACAATCCTGACCACCCTGCCTACGGTGACAACCACCCTCGTTTTGGATGCGAAGATGGTGAAAACGATGTGCCTGAAGTAGTCGAGTTCCTCAAAGAATTGCTCAATATTGGTTACCTCGATCCAGAAAAACGGCCCATTTTGAGCTTTGAAGTTGCACCGATGGCAGGTGAATCATCTGAGGTTATTATAGCCAACGCCAAGCGCGTTCTCGATGAAGCATGGGCTCAGGTATAAACCAAATCTAAAATATGTTCAAAAGCCGGAGTTTCCCCAAAGGAAATGTCCGGCTTTTTTTTGAGGAGCATTTGATGATTCGTGACAAACGCAAATTACAATTTTACACTTCGAGCGTACTGACAACCTTAATGGTTGTTATGGGACTTGCTTGGGCAACACATGCCCTTACCATTTATCGCACCACTCTCGAAAGACAAATGGCAGAAGACAATGAAATCGTTAAAGCCAACTTAAGCATCATCATTGACCAAGTGAGCAAGCTATATGTGGAAAGATCTCAGGTTATTGACCAAATTCAAAATGTTTTGGACGCACTCGAAGCCAAAGGTTGGAAAGGTTTTGCCTGTGTTTTAGATGAACAAGGTCATGTACTTGCTCACCCAGACCGCAACATGGTAGGCACGCGCCCCCCCATCGAAACCTACGAACCCCAAAACCTTCTTGGACAACTCCCACCGCGAGTTACCCAACTGCCTCAAATAGTACAACAAAGCTCTGCGATTTACCGTACTCAAGCAGACATTATTGCCATTGACTGGTTACCTGATTTGATGACCTATCTTTGTGTACATACTTCCCATCGCCCCATAACCGATCAAATTAACACCTTGCGAGAGCGCCTCATTGGTTTTGGGATGTTGATTATAGCCCTTGCAAGTACAGGTTCTTGGTTCTTTGTTGGTTGGTTGGTTGATCGTTATGAAAACCACCTGTCCCAATCAGAATATAGAAACAGAACCCTAGTACAAAACAGCGCCCCCATTGTCATCACAACCCCAGAGGGTATTATTCGTGACCTTAACCCCTCAGCAGAGCAACTCTTTGAATCAGACCGGGAGGCGCTTCTCAACACACCGCTGAACAGATTATGGCCCGAAAAGCACCAAGCAAAATACCAATCGCTCTTAGAGGTAAGATCGAGCCAAACAACTGAATATCATGACATAGATATCACGACAAGCCATAAACACTCAAGACCTGTAGACGTACGCGCCTGCCGCATAGAGTATGGTACCCAAGATGCCATTTATTTTTTAATTCGCGACGTGACAGAGAACAGACGCGCGAGAGAAGAGATGCTTGCAGCCAACCAACGGTTAAAAGACCTAGATCAACTTAAGACCGACTTTATCAATACAGTTTCTCATGAACTGCGAACCCCACTGACATCTATGCGTTGGTCAACGGAATCCTTATCGCAGCTGGTTGACCAAAGTGATGAAACTGTTGCAAAGTTGTTGCGAATTATTCGCGAAGACAACTATCGTTTGGCCAACATGATTGAAGAGCTTCTCGGATTTGCGCGTTTAGATGCGGGAAAACTACAGCCCAACATCACAAACGCCGACCTTGCCCAAATTCTGGATCGAGCAAGAGAAGAAATTTTTCCACTTGCCCAACAAAAAAATATCACGCTTGCCCAAATTGAAGGACCAGAAACACTTATGATTCAAGCCGACGCCGAGCAGATTCGCAGAATCGCAATCAATATCTTAGACAATGCCATTAAATATACGCCCAAAAATGGCCTCGTGTCAGTGTCTCTTAAACAAACAAAAGAAAATGCCATCATCCAAGTCACGGACACAGGTATTGGCATTTCGGAAAACGACCAAGCACACATTTTTGATAAATTCTACCGCACCAACCAAGCTGATGTTCAAAACGAGCGCGGCACGGGGCTTGGTTTGGCGATTGTCAAAGGTATTACGGAAGCACACGGGGGCACAGTTGTTGTGAATAGCCAGGTCGGGCGAGGCACTCTATTCCAGGTTACATTGCCAAGAAATAGATGACCCTGGAAATTTTATCAGTGGAGAAAATTGGGGATAAGCCGATAATTTTCTATAGATAACAGACTCTTCTTACCTTCGATTGACCAACCATGAAAATGACTCCCCCCTACATAATCGTGCTTCTACTGGCGTTGGGATGTGCACACAGCGTTCCACAACAAGGCCTAATGGATCCCATTTTGGCCCACCCAGTACCCGCACTTAAAGAAAATGCAACGGCTTTTGAAGCGGCGGCCTGGCATCTTTTCCGAAAAGCCGACTATGTCAGGGCGCTGAACCTTGCGTATCAGGCAACAGAAATTGACCCACAAGAACCCAGCGCCGCACTCTTGATAGGCCTCATATATGACCACGGATTTAACCGACCAGATTTGGCACTGTCGGCGTATAACCATATTATACAACAAGCATCAAACTACGAAGGAGTCAGAATCCTCCAACCTCGCCTTCCTTATCTCTTTCGCCGCACACAAGAACGAATTGCGCAGATCTCACTTGATCATAATGAAACACCCCCGCTTGAGGGAACCCCACTCGCACTCTTTCCGATTCTACCTTGGATCCCCAACAAAACAGATGCGGCATTTGCCCTTGGGCTTACAGACATTCTGTTTTCAGACCTACTCGATACAAACTCAAAGCTTCCCACTTTGCGCACGCACCTGCTTGCGCACGCATTCTTAGATGTCTTCCCCAACGCCGACGCCAAAGCTTTTGCCCAATGGGTCGGTGCTGACCAAACCCTTTCTGGCACGATGATACGAGGCCACAATCA
>JBLHJX010000193.1:0-10068 GCA_047619225.1 Candidatus Latescibacterota bacterium | reverse complement strand
GTGGTGGATTCCGTGTGGTGCTCTCCAAGGACCAAAACACCGCTTTTGTGACAGAAGAAGGCATAGGCTGGGTCGAAGTATTTGATCTCAATGCCAAAACCTCAATCACACAGATCCCCGTAAGCAACTCGCCCAGCGGCATCACAGTCTCACCAGACGGGTCGCGCATCTATGTTGCCCACGGTCTAGGGGCACAAGATATCTCGGTTATCGACACCCAAAATCACACGGTCTTAGAAACCATTCCAGTGGGTGCCGCAGTCACCCGATTTGCTATGTCAGCCGATGGCAACAAGCTTTATTTAAACAACACAGAGGCAAATGTTGTACAAGTGCTCAACACACAAAACAAAACCATTGAAAACAGCCTTCAAGTTGGGCAAACAGGTGATTTGCTTACCCGAGTTTACGACGTAGCCCTCTCACCTGATGGCAGCCGTCTCTTTGCAGCCGTCTGGCGATTCTTAACCGGTTTTGATACAACAGGTGCACCCGTAAACATATCTTGGGGGGGCATTGTTGTTATCGATACCCAAACATTTACGCAAGTGGCCGAAATTCAAGCAGGTGAGCTGGTCGCAAACATGGGGGTCACACCCGACGGCAAAACCGCTTACGTAGCCGGTGTTGAGTCTCTCGATGACCAAGCAACAGGCAATCTACAAGTTTTCATCATAGACCTTGAAAACAATCAATCGCTCGGCACCATTCGTGGTCTTAGCTTACCTGTTGCGTTTGCATTCAACGCAAACAAACCCGCAATTCCGCAACTCCCACAAATTTCATTCTCATTCTAATATGCTTTGCTGGAGTCACATATGCCTTTTGTAAATGTCAAAATGCTCGAAGGACGTACCCACGACCAAAAGAAACAACTCGTCCAAGCCATTACAGATGCTTTGGTTGACATTTGCGGTGCCAAAGCCGACACCACAATGATCGTTGTTGAAGATGTGCCCAGCGATCACTGGGCACGCGGTGGCAAATTCCTCTCAGAACAGTAAATAAATCACGCCAAAAAAAATAAAGAAGGGCTGGCATCTCGCCAGCCCTTCTTTTTGTACACTAACTCAATATTTTTTCCTACCTTACAAAACAGCTTAAAAAATAATCCGGAACATTTTAACACTTGCCCCCGTTCAAAAGACAACAACCGGTTGAGACTTGACAGGACAATATCAGACCCCTATATTTGAGCCTTATATTTTTGAAGCCCATACTAACGCCGCCGGGAGAATCTCCGGTAGTGCCTTCGAAAGGAGTCGCTGCATGAAAAAGACCACCAGCAAGAAAATTTGGATTTTCACCCTTCTACTGGGGCTCATGAGTGCCATAACACTCACCAGCCTATCAGCGGAAGCCAAAGTCTCCAAGGGTGAGGCCTCCATGGCCAAACGTTCCGCCAAAGTCTATCTCCAATCACGTCAATATGACAAAGCTTTGACGCAACTCCTCGTCGCCGCAGAGGGCCGCCCAGATGATTTAGAAGTGCACTACGAAATCGGTAACATTTACAGTCGCAAAGAACTCTACGATGAAATGAACAAACACTTCAATGCAGTTGAGAACGCCCCAAAAAACAAAAAGTGGATGAAAAGAATTGATACCGCCCGCGAAACACTTTGGCGCCAACATTATAATTTAGGTGTGCGTGCACTTGATACACAAAAGATGGACTTCGCCATTGAACAATTTATGACAGCCATCAAAGTCAATCCCAAAGATGCCGATGCTTATGAGGGCATGGCCATTGCCTATTTGCAATCCGATAGGGCAGAACAAGGGATTAAGGCCTACCGCGATGCCATTGAACGAAATCCTAAAAAGGCACAATCCTATTACAACCTCAGTGTCGCCCTCACCAATCAAGGCACACTAGAAAGCCAAAAAGATGCACTCGGCTTGCTCGAAACGGGTCACGAATTGGCTCCAAAAGATCTGCAAATTTTGCAACAAATGGCCCTGCTTTACAACCGTCAAGGCAACAATGAAGCAGCCGGCATAGCCGCAGAAAAAGCATTGGCAGTAGACCCTAAAAACCCAACAGTGCTCAACATTGCCGCACAAATTTTCTTAACCGCTGAAAATTTTGAAAAATCTGCTGAAATCTTGGAAAAAGTCCTTGAGGTCAATCCCGACGATCAAAATGCATCCTTTAACTTGGCCATTGCTTATAACAAAATGGGCAAACCCGACAAAGCTGTTGCGCTCTACAAAAAAAGTGTTGATGCCAACCCCACTGATGGTGATGCGTGGTTCCAGCTCGGGGATGTGTATACCAAACTTGAACGGTTTGATGAATCCGTTACAGCCTTCCAGAAAGTAATAGAGCTCCAGCCCGCCAATTACCGCGCCTGGGGTGCATTGTCTCGTGCTTATGCACAACAATCTGACGGTGTCACGGGCAAAAAAGCCGAGGAATTCGTAAAAAAAGCCACCGAAGCTTTTCAAATGTATGAAGCGTTACAAAAACAACAAAGTGGCGATCAATAAAACAATCCATAAAATAGTAATCTCCGGAGGGGCGGACCTGACAAGGTCCGCCCCATCCACATGTATTTAACATTTCGCATCCGAGGCCAGGATTATGTATCTCACCGATGAAAAAGTAGTCGTCTTAGGTGCTGCAGGGGCCATTGGTTCAAACCTTGCACAAACGCTTTTGTCCTCAGGCACCACCTCCACCGTTGGAATGTACGATCCCTTTGCCAAAGGACTCGAAGGTACTGCCGAAGAATTGTATCACTGCGGTTTTCCAAATGCCAATATCACCTATACAGACGACATTGGCGAAGCCCTCACAGGCGCTTCTTATATCATCAGTTCCGGTGGGGCCCCTCGCAAAGAAGGCATGACCCGCGAAGACTTACTGCGTGACAATGCCCAAATCGCCAAACAATTGGGCCTCGATATCAAACAACACTGTCCCGAACTTAAGTTTGGCATCATCATTTTTAATCCTGCCGATATCACTGGGCTTACCACCTTGGTTCACTCAGGTCTCGAACCGGGTCGCATCTCAACCCTCGCCGCACTTGACAGCACACGCTTGCAAACCAAACTGTCTCAGCACTTCAAGGTCTTGCAAAGCAAAGTAACTGGGTGCCGAACCTATGGCGGCCACGGTGAACAGATGGCCGTGTTCAAAGGGGGCATTCAAATCGATGGCGTGGCCCTCGAAGACGTCCTGAATGGCCAAACAGCCAATGGCATTGGCATGAGCGCCCAAGAATGGGCAGACGTACAAACCCACATACAGGGTGGTGGTGCACGCATCATCAGTTTGCGTGGCCGTTCTTCGTTCCAATCGCCTGCGCAACAAAGTGTGTTGATGCTGCGTGGCATCTTGGGAGAATCCTATGAATGGCCCAGCGGCGCCTATGTCAACACCAACGGCATGAACCACATCATGATGGCCATGCCTGCTACGCTTTCAAGTGCGGGTGTCAGTTATACCATGCCAGAAGGAACCGAAGACGACATCAAAGCCTTACGAGAATCCTATGCGCATGTGGTTGCACTGCGTGATGAAATCATCACAGAAGGCATTCTCCCCCCACTCTCCGAATGGGGCGCCAGCAACCCACACCTTGCATAAATGATCCATCTACCAAATAAAAGGGGTTGACGCAGGAAAGCGTCAACCCCTTTTATGATATACTTAAACCTTTTCATTGCCCATTGCTTTTGTCTGTGCTTTTTCATTATCAATTATCCACTGCCTTTCTCAGGAGTTTCCATGTCCTACTCACCCATCGGCATCTCAAAATGGGATCTCGATACCCCAGCCTTACTCGTTGACCTCGACACCATGGAAAACAACATACGCCTCATGGCCGACCGTTGTAAAAGCAATGGCCTTGAATGGCGTCCACACAGCAAAGGCCACAAAACCCCAGCCATCGCCCACAAACAGCTTCAGGCAGGTGCGTTGGGCATCACGTGTGCCAAATTAGGGGAAGCCGAAATCATGGCAGCCTCGGGCATTCGCGACATTCTCGTTGCCAACCAAGTTGTCGGGCAGCAAAAAGTGGCACGCTTGGCCCATCTTCAACGCCAAGCCAAGGTCATGGTTGCCGTTGACGATCCCTTTCACATCCAATCGCTCTCCGATGCGGCCCAAAAGGCCAACACAACCATACCCATTTTGGTTGAAGTCAACATCGGCATGGATCGCTGCGGTGTTCAACCCGGCAAACCCGCCCTCGACTTGGCCCAACAAGCCGACGCCGCACCCGGCGTGATCTTTGCCGGCATCATGGGCTATGAAGGCCATGCCATGGCATTGCCCGATCCAGAAAAAGAAAAAGCCTGTCGCAAAGCCATTGCACATCTTGCAGATACCCGCGCCCTCATTGAACGTGAAGGCCTCAAGGTAGATATTGTCAGCGCGGGGGGTACGGGCACTTTGGCATATACACCAGATCTGTCGGGCACCACAGAGATACAAGCTGGTGGCGGCATTTTCATGGACACCTATTATACAAATGACCTCAATGTCAAAGACCTAAGCCAAGCCCTCACCATTCTCACCACCATTTTAAGTCACAGAGCACCCCACCGCGCCGTTGCAGACGCAGGTCGCAAAACCACAAGCAGTCAGTTTTCTATGCCCGAAGCCAAAGATCGTGCCGGCATCACAGTTGCGGGACTCTCGGCAGAACATGCCCTCCTCAATCTCGACAATCCCTCCCCCGCGATCAAGGTTGGCGACAAACTCGAGCTTATCTCCGGATACAGCGATATGACCGTTTTTTTACACGATCGTATCTATGGCATTCGCAATGACCATGTCGAAGCCGTTTGGGACATTCTCGGGCGTGACAAAAAGCAATAAACATGGACAACAATACACCAAAATAGCGGATCAACGAACACATAAAAGCGGCTAAGCTTGCATACCAAACGGAAATAAATACCGTTTGGTATGCTTTTTTTTACATTTCATTTTTATTCCAAAGTATTATTTATAAAACACATATACTAGATATTGTGCGTTTAGGTATGATCCTTGCTTTAATAGACACCTGAGAATCCTGAATATTTTTGGCTCGCGTGTCGATTAATTAATCAAGGACCTTAACATGGAAATCTTTCTTCTTTTCCTATTTTTTGCCACACTCATTCTTGGCATCCTTTGTTTGACCGTTTTAGAATATCAAAACCAAAGAAGCAAAAAGTGGTTGCAAACACTTCCAGGTAGAATAACACCCACATCGCCATCCCAACACAATCCCCCCACTCAAATACCGTCCCAAGAGAAAGCCTTGTCTCCTACCCCAGCCCAAGTTGCCTAAAAATTAAGACGGTACCATAAAAATCGATTACTGGTTATTCTTTGCGTCACCAGCAAGTTGAAACCCTTTTGTTTCAACTTGGCTAATCGTTTTCCACTGGTCGCCTTCTTTTATCTTTCCCATTGACCAAACTACACATTTTAACGATATATAAATCAAACCTTTACACGTAAGGATCCAATATGAACTGTCTCGTCACTGGCGGTGCCGGATTCATCGGTTCGAACCTGGTCAAAGCGTTGCTCGAACAAGGCCATTCGGTGCGCGTGCTCGACAACTTTTCCACAGGCAAACGTGAAAATCTCGGCCCTTATCAAGACCGTATCGAACTCATCGAAGGCGACATACGCAGCTACCACATTGTTCACGAGGCCGCACGTGACATCGAAGTGATCTTCCACCAAGGCGCATTGCCTTCTGTTCCTCGATCCATTAATGATCCCATTACATCCAATCAAGTGAACGTCGAAGGCACGCTCAATATTCTCAATGCCGCACGCGATACCGGTGTACGCCGGGTCATGTATGCGTCATCTTCCTCTATTTACGGCGAAAATCCCGCGCTTCCCAAACGCGAAGATATGATGCCACAGCCCATTTCACCTTATGCCGTTTCCAAACTCGCAGGTGAAAAATACTGCCAGGTCTTTGCGCATACCTACAATCTCGAAACCGTGTGTATGCGTTATTTCAATGTATTTGGTCGTGGACAAGACCCCAAATCGCAATATGCCGCCGTCGTCCCGCGTTTCATCACAGCATTCTTAGATGGTTCAGTAATTACAGTCCATGGCGACGGTGAACAATCACGCGACTTTACTTTTATCGACAATGTGATTCAAGCCAATATCTTAGCCGCAACAGCACCCAAGGCCTCTGGTGAAGTATTCAACATAGCCTGCAATGCCCGGATGTCACTCAATCAAATGTTGAGCCATATTCGCAACTACACCGAAAATGATACCGAAGTTGCCTATGGGCCATCACGTTCTGGCGATGTCAAACATTCACAGGCCGATATCCAAAAAGCCCGCGACATCCTCGGTTACAACCCACAGGTCTCAGCCGAAATGGGCCTGAGACTCAGTGTCGAATGGTATCGGGCCGTGCGTAAAAAATCGTAAAAAGAACCATTCAATAGCTTCATTACGTAGGCAACGCCATCAACATCCCCCCTTTTCCAAAGGGGGGTTTAGGGGGATTTGTGAGTCGTCGTGTGCTCATCATCGGTTTAGACTGTGCGCCGCCAGAATTAATTTTCAACCGTTTTAAAGACAACCTTCCCACCATCCGTTCGCTGATCGAAACAGGTCTTTATGGCGAACTCAAAAGCACCATTCCCGCCATTACTGTTCCTGCCTGGATGAGCATGGTCACCAGCAAAGACCCCGGCACCCTCGGATTCTATGGCCTGCGCAACCGCGCGAATTATTCTTATGATCAAATGGATATTGCCAACGCGCGTTTGCTTAAAGACGATACCCTCTGGGACATTCTCTCGGCCCACGACAAAAAAGTTATCCTCGTGGGTGTGCCACAAACCTACCCTCCTCGCCCCGTCAATGGGTGTATGATCGCCTCTTTCCTCACCCCAAGTAATGACAGCACGTATACCTATCCCATAGCCCTTAAGAACGAAATTGAGCAAATAGCCGATGGTTATATGATCGATGTGCGTAACTTTCGCACCCATGATAAATCGGGCCTGCTTCAACAAATTTATGACATGACACAAAAGCGGTTTAAAGTAACTCGCCACCTCATGCAAACCCGTGAGTGGGATTTTTGTATGCATGTAGAAATGGGTACAGATCGTATCCATCATGGATTTTGGCGTTTTCTCGATGAAACCCATCGCAAACACGACCCCAATTCCGAATTTATCCATGCCATTCGCGACTATTACAAATATCTCGATGGTGAAATTGCGTCACTCATCGACCTCGCTGGCAAAGACACAGCTGTCCTTTTGGTCTCAGATCACGGTGCCAAACGCATCGACGGCGGCATCTGTATCAATGAATGGCTGATACAAGAAGGTTATCTTAAGCTAAAAAATAAGCCTGACACAATCACATCTTTTGAAAACTTAGACGTCGATTGGCCAAATACAACAGCTTGGGCGGCGGGAGGTTATTATGCACGGGTTTTCCTCAACGTCAAAGGTCGCGAGCCCCATGGACTGATTGACCCATTAGAGTATGAGACGGTTCGAAATGCTTTGGCAGAAAAAATTAAAGGAATTCCAGACCCAGACGGCAATTCAATACAAACCCAAGTCTTTAAACCCGAAGAAATCTATCAAACGGTCAATAATATTCCCCCCGATCTCATTGTCTACTTTGGAGATCTGCTGTGGCGTTCTATTGGTTCTGTCGGACACAATGCCATTCACACGCTCGAAAATGATATTGGCCCCGATGATGCCAACCATGCCCAACATGGCATTTTTGTTTTACACGATAACCAGCATCAGGGTTATCAGTCCAATTTAGACATTCGAGATGTTGCACCGACCGTTCTCACGCTGATGGATATCCCCATACCATCCGACATGCAAGGCCATTCGACCTTAGAAACAACCACAACCGACCAAACAACACAAACCACACCCTCTGACGCACCCACCGATGATGTGTACTCCGCAGAAGAAAAAAAAGCCATCGAAGACCGCTTAAAGTCTTTGGGCTATCTTTAAACCACTGTTGCCATAGTCCTTATGCAAACACAACCCAATAAATATATCCACTGGGCAATTTGGATATCCATTGCATTATGCTTATCACTCGGATTAAGCTTTTGGGCCATCTCATACATATCGTTTGAGTGGGTAAAAGCATATCTTGATGCCTTAGCGGTGGATGGTAACGCCGATAAATTTACCTTTGTAGTTTTTGCAAAAACAGTTGAACGACTTAAGTTCGTCAGCATGGGTTTCTTCGCCATATCAGCCTTATTCCTGCTATTTAAAAAGCCAATGCAACAAAACCTCGAACACCATCTCACAGAAATCTCCTTCCTCAATTTATATCGCGACATAAAGCATCACATAAGCACAGTATGGATCCAAACCCCCCGCCAACATCAAATACTCATCCTAGTCCTATTTACCATCGGCATTGTCATAAGATTGTCGTTCATATTTCAACCCATGCGACATGACGAAGCATTTACATTTACAAACTATGCATCCAAACCCCTGCTTGTAGCATTATCCAACTATTCATTTCCTAACAATCACCTTTTTCATACGTTTTTAGTCCATATATCCTATTTGTGTTTTGGAAACCAAGAATGGGCCATTCGGCTACCTGCCTTTTGTGCGGGTATTCTATTTTTACCCGTTATCTATCTCACCATCCGACAATTCTACAACGACCAAGTCGCCCTCATAACCCTCGCACTCGTCGTCACGGCTTCCCCACTTGTCGAATACAGCACCAACGCAAGGGGTTATATGCTCATTTGTCTGTTCTTTTTTATTTTGTTAAGCATGGCAAATTACCTTATCAACCAACCTAACAAAACAATCTGGATTTGTTTTTCTGTCTTAGGCGCATTGGGGCTGTATACGATTCCTATCATGTTATATCCATTGGCTATTGTTTATGTTTGGTTTTTAGCTTCAATCCTTAAAACCCCCAATTTTCGTCTCCGTTTTCGCCAACTCTTCTTATCTGGTATTGCAATCAGTCTTCTCACTGGGTTATTCTACACCCCTATTTTTTTGGGATCTGGCCCCAAGGCACTATTTGGCAATCGCTTCGTTCGTTCAGCCCCATCTTGGACATCGTTTATAGATGGTTTATTATTTTCCGGTACAGAACTGTGGCAACAATGGACTTGCGATTATCCTCTTCTATTGACACTCACTTTAATGGTCTGCCTAATCATAGGGTGCCTGCGTTATTCGCAAACAAACACTATTTCCCTTCTCATGGCCTTACCCATTTGCCTTTTCATTATCACAATGCAACGGGTCATTCCTCCTGAGCGCACATGGTTGTTTTTGCTGCCTCTTTTCTTTGCCTGGGCAGCCAATGGCCTTATATTCATCATCAATACCATACAGCCACAAAAAATAAAAAACATCCTTTTACCTATAACAACACTCGCACTCTTGGCCCTAAGCTTCCCGAGTGCCATTCAAAACCTCTCTCACGATTACCAATATGGCCCCGGCACCTTACATGATGCCCAGCAAATCACGCAAATGCTGGCCCCCAATCTCACAGCAACAGATCGTGTACTCACGATTGCAACAGCAGCACCTTTAGAATACTATTTCAACCGCCAAAATGTATCCATTCAGCACCTACGCAAACCCATAACAGACACCGAGCGTATCATCCTCATTGTTATGGAATCTAAATATACACTTGAAGAAGTATTGAAAATCAGCCTTATTCCTTCTGAACAATTTTCTGCCCCCAAACTGTGGCATCGTTACGACAGTGCGGCCATCTACACACTCATTCGACACCCGCTCCCATCACCAAAATCTAATATTTAAGCGGAAAAATATTCATCCCAAATGCTGTGACGAATAATGGTTGTGTCAACAAACCAGTGCACCAAAAAAAACCAACTGCATATATACCAACTATTTACACGAAGATTCATTTTTTTTTACAAATAGCCACAAATACAGGCATAGCAATTGCTTTTAAAATTTATACCCAAAATTGAAAATAATCTCTAAGTCATTTTTGAAAACTGCCGATAATTTAAGAGAGGGCACTTTTTAACCATCCCACCCAGCCCAATCAGA
>JBLHJX010000192.1:0-10139 GCA_047619225.1 Candidatus Latescibacterota bacterium | reverse complement strand
CGATCAGCGTGGGTTTAAAGTTTTTAAAGAGATGGTGAAGCGTTTAAAAGCACGGGACCCGTTTGGTGAGCGAACACAGTGGCGCAAGTGCAGTGAGATTACGAACTATGCGATTGCGCGTGAGATGGCAGATGTGAATGTGGCGGGGCAAAAGATTGTGTTGGATCTACCTGTGCAAGTGCCTGAGTTGACGTTGCGGATTACGGGTGTTGATGTGACGGGTGTTGTGGTGGATGGCAAACCTTTGGATCAGTCGCAAACGCGGGCGATGTTTAAGGATGGCACGTTTTTGAAGGGGGATGACACGTCGTCCTATCGGCGCGGTGAACCGACTTTTGTGGCGTTTACACCGAAGCAAAGGAAAGTGGAGATCGAGGTTTTAAAAGCATAAACCTTTTGGAATCGCAGATAGACTCGGATATCTGTGTTCATCTGTGGTTGCATTTAAATTCTGGAGGTTGGCAATGCAAGTTGATATCCATGAAAATGCGTTAGACCGTGTGCCGCTGTCGATCATTTTTGATGATTCGACGATGCTGGTGAACTTGAACTATTTTTTTATGCGTGATCGCAATTTGATTGATGGGGAGTCACGTCGTTGGGAAGATGTGCCGGTTGTGCACCCTGAGTCGTTTACGCGTGAGTTTGCCGAGTTTTGTTTGGCGCACAATGTAAAGGGCAAGTTTAGCGTGGTGCCTTGCCCGGCGGCGTTGGGGCGGATTGATCATGGGTTGCCGATGTTTTCTAAAGCGCAGCAAGAGAGCTGGTTGAAGATGTGCCGGGAATTGATTATGCCCAATTATGATATTACGCCTGAGATGATGACGCATACGTTTGTGGTGGACTTAAAGACGTTGAAACCTGTGGATCCCAATTTGTGGGAGCAATATGGTTGGAATAATTTGCCAACCGATCAAGAAGAATTGGTGACGGATTATATTGCGTTGGCGTGTGAGATTTTGCACAATGTGGGATTGACACCGGCTGGGGTGACGAGCCCGGGTGGATTTGGAAATCCGCTGGATTTTTATGCCAAGTGTGCCGAGAATGCGGTGCGACGGGTGACGGGTAATCCAACGCCATATTTGTTTAAACGTGTGTCTTCAAGTGGTAAGGTGGATCGCCCGGTTTGGTATCCAAAGCCTGAACGCGGTGAAGCGATGGGTGAGATTATTGCGTCTACAGGTGATAGAACAGGATCTTGGACGGGATATGGTGAGGTGGATCCCAATTATTATATTACAGCAGATCTTCAGGGTGGCCGGTTGCCCGAGGTGATTGATGCGGGCGACCCTGGGGTGTTGATTAGTCACTGGCAAGGTTTTTATGGCATTCATAATGACGATCGTCGTGGGTTTCGTGCGTTTCAAACGGTGGTGCGACGATTGGAGGAACGTGATCCGAACGGTGAGCGTACGCGTTGGCGCAAGTGCAGTGAGATTACGAATTATGCGATTGCACGCGAGATGGCTGACGTGAGAGTGGCAGAGAACAAGGTTTCGTTAACTTTGCCGGTGCAGGTGCCTGAGTTGACACTGTGTGTTCGCGATGTGACGGTGACGGGTGTGTCTGTGGATGGCAAACCATTGACACAGGCAATGACGCGTTCTGGTTTTGAAGATGGCACGTTTTATCGGGATGGTGATGCGACGTTTGTGGCGTTTACACCCGAAGGTAGAACCGTGACTGTAGAGGTGAGTTGAAAAAAGCAGCGTGTAATGCAGAATTTGTAGATTTTATGTCGCAAGTAAAGACAGAAATCAATCTTGGTGACCCTCAAAATATTTTTCTCGGGTACAATATCCCTAACATCAAAGGTGAATATATTGGCTGAAGAAATTGGAAAAGTAGGATTGAAAAAGGAAATCGGTCTGTTAGGTGTGTACGCCATTGCAACGGGTGCGACACTGAGTGCGGGTTTCTTTTTGTTGCCGGGGTTGGCAGCTCAAGCCGCTGGGTCGGCGGTGGTGTTGGCTTATATGGTGGCGGCGATACCGTTGATACCCGCGATGTTTAGTATTATTGAATTGGCAACAGCGATGCCACGTGCGGGTGGGGTGTATTATTTTTTAGATCGATCCTTGGGGCCGTTGGTGGGCACTGTTGGGGGCATCGGTACGTGGTTGGCGTTGGTGCTCAAGGTGGCTTTTGCTTTGGTGGGTATGGGCGCCTATATCAATTTGTTTGTTCCCGAATTGCCTATGCAACCCGTGTCTGTTGGGTTGGCGATTGCGTTGGGTGTTTTAAATCTTTTGGGTGCAAAAAAGAGTGGTGGGTTTCAGATTGTGCTGATGGTGGGGTTGATGATTTTGCTCACCGGGTTTATCAGCGGAGGTATTCCTGCAATTGATTGGAGCCGCTTTCAGACGGTTTTGGATGTTGAGTATTCCACATTGTTGGCTACGGCTGGGTTGGTTTATATCAGCTATGTTGGCGTTACCAATGTGGCGAGCCTATCAGAGGAAGTGAAAGACCCAGAGCGCAATTTGCCTTTGGGGGTGATTCTGTCGTTGATCACTGCCGTGTTGGTATATGGTTTGGGTACATCCGTGATGGTGGGGGTCTTGCCAATAGAGCAATTGTCGGGCAATTTGACACCTGTTGCAGCGGCGGCCGAGGCATTTTTTGGGCGTTGGGGATCGATATTGCTGTCCATTGCTGCGCTGTTTGCTTTTACCTCAGTGGCCAATGCAGGCACGTTGAGTGCTTCGCGTTATCCATTGGCTATGAGTCGTGATCATATGTTGCCACAATTCTTCCAGCGGTTGAGCAGTCGGGGGGCACCCCACTATTCGATATTGATGACGATGGGTGTGATTGTGATGATTCTGATTTTTTTGGATCCGACAAAAATTGCTAAGTTGGCCAGTGCGTTTCAGCTGTTGATTTTTGCATTGGTGTGTTTGGCTGTGATTGTGATGCGCGAAAGTGGGTTGGCCTCATATGATTCGGGTTATCATTCGCCGCTTTATCCGTGGATGCAGCTGTTTGGCATTTTTTCGGCGGGTATGCTTATTTATGCAATGGGTTGGTTGCCCTCTATGTTTTCTGCTGGGCTGATCATTGTGGGAACGCTTTGGTATTTTCTGTATGCTCATGATCGTGTGGTTAGAAACGGTGCGATTTATCATATGTTTGAGCGGTGGGGGCAAAGGCGGTATAGTGGGTTGGACTCGGAGTTGCGTGGCATTTTAAAAGAAAAAGGGTTGCGCGAAGAAGATCCTTTTGACGAGGTGGTGGCACGTAGTTTGGTGATCGACTTGGACGGGCCAGCTGAGTTTGAAGAGGTGACACGGCGCGCATCTGAGTGGTTGTCTGGGCATGTGCCTCATACGGCGGATGAGATTGAGAAGCAGTTGTTGGATCGTACACATATTGGCGCAACACCCGTGACGCATGGTGTGGGGTTGCCGCATTTGCAAATTGATGGTATTGAACATGGTGAGATGGTGTTGGTGCGGTCTAACCAAGGGATTCATATTCAATTTACAGACCCACTAACAGGGCATGAAGCCGAAGAGCGTTTGACGGCTATTTTCTTTTTGTTTAGCCCCGAGAAGGATCCTTCGCAACATTTGCGTATTTTGGCGCGGATTGCGCGGCGTGTTGATGATGAACAGTTTTTAGAGGAGTGGCAGGCTGCATCAAATGAGTTGGAGCTTAAAGAGGCTCTGTTGCATGATGAAGATTTTTTGTCATTGACAATGAGAATGGACACACCTACAGCTGAATTGATTGGACGTGCTTTGCGTGAAGTTGAATTTCCCGATGGATGTTTGGTTGCGCTGTTGCGTCGTGGTGGCAGTATGTTAATTCCACGGGGCGATACTATTTTACAAGAAGATGATCGCTTGACTATTTTGGGGGCAAAAGAGGGATTGGATGCCTTGACCAAACGCTTTCAAACGCATTGAGTAGGAAAAAGGAAAATCCACAGTCTTACCAAAAGAGCTTTCTGTAGATCTTAACGCGACGATCTGTAATATCGCAAATATTGTTTGAGTTGCTGTGCTGTAAGGGTGGAAACCCAAACAATATTTTCGGTTTTTATTTTACGTATGTGGAGAGGTATTAAGATATGGATCAGGTTACACACGGGATGTTGATGACACTTGTGATGGCTATTTCTGCGGGTATTTTGTTGATTGTTTTGTCGCGCCGATTAAATATCTCTGCCATTGTTCTGTTGTTATTAGGGGGGGTGCTGTTGGGCCCCGAGGGTATGGGGATCGTGCATTCTGAAAAGTTGGGAAATTTGCTATCTGTGATTGTTTCATTGGCTGTTGGGCTTATTTTGTTTGAAGGGGGGCTTACGCTTGATTTGAAAGGGTATCAATCTGCTTCTGGCATTATTCGGCGTTTGCTTTCGGTGGGTGTTTTGGTCACTTGGATTGTGACTGCAACATTAATTTGGGTGGTGTTTCATTTTGATTTGTTTTTTTGTTTTTTGGCTGCCAGCTTGGTGATTGTAACTGGGCCTACCGTTATTGCGCCCCTGCTCAAGCGTATTAAGGTAAAGAGTAATTTGCACAGTATCTTGCATTGGGAAGGCGTCTTGATAGACCCGGTGGGTGTTTTTATTGCTATTTTGTGTTATGAATGGATTGGTGATGCTGGGCGTGATGTTGCATTGGCAAAGTTTCTATTGCGTTTTGTATGGGGGTTAATATTGGGGGTGGGGGGAGGGTTGGTCATTTATCAATTTATCAAAAGGCGTTGGGTGCCCGATGATATGATTAATGCATTTGCTTTGGGTGCTGCGACGCTGGTTTTTGGGTGTGCAGAAGCCTTGTTTTCAGAATCGGGGTTGTTGGCTGTGACAGTAGCAGGATTTGTTTTGGGTGTTAAAAAACCAGGTGAACTGAAAGAAATTCGGCAATTTAAAGCCGAGATTACAGATCTGCTGATTGGCACCCTGTTTATTTTGTTGGCGGCCCGATTGGAGTTGCGACAATTTGCCGAATTTGGGTGGCAAGGTGTTCTGATTGTTTTGGGGGTTATGTTTTTGGTGCGTCCTTTGAATATTCTTGCGTGCGGTTGGCGTCTTGGTTTGCCTTGGCGTGAACGCGTCTTTTTATCTTGGGTTGCACCACGGGGTATCGTGGCTGCGTCTATGGCGTCTTTGTTTTCTTTAAATTTGGCAAAACAAGGTGTGGCGCATGCCGCATTTATAGAGACATTTGTCTATTCTGTCATTGTAGCTACGGTTTTGATACAAGGGTTTACGGCAGGCCCTTTGGCTAAAATATTGGGGTTGCAGCGCCCAGATCCCACGGGCTGGCTTATTGTGGGCGCACATGCATTGGGGCGCTCGGTTGCCCATTTTCTAAATGACGTGGGGCAAAAATTTGTGGTTTTGGTAGATACCAATCTGCAGGCTGTTGCAGAAGCTCAAAGTGAAGGACTCGTCGCACTGCAGGAAGATGCGCGTGATATTGAATTGGAAGGATATGACGAGATTCAATCTATTGGTTCTGTGTTGGCTTTGACGGATAATGAAGATTTGAATATGTTGGTGTGCCAGCATTGGGGCGATATTTTGGGTCGTGAAAATGTTCATTATTGGTGTGGCAGAGAGGGTAATGCGTTTGCTGGTCATGCTGTTTGGGTTGGTTTGCCAAAACCTTCGGTGATGAGTGGCGAGCTTGATCGGGGTGAAGCTGTTGTCATGCATTTAAAAGATCCACAGCGCGATGCAGATAACCCTGCGCGATATTTGTTGGGCATTGGGAAGGGGCACGTGCATTTATCAGAAGACGATTTTGCATCGGGTTTTGATGTGTTGTTGTTGCGGCGTGAGGCAGAGTATTTGGTGGCAAGTATGCGCCCTCGGTTGATCATGCGCCTGGATGTTGACGATTGGCAAGCTGTTTTGACAACACTGGTGGCAGGTGTTGTTGAGTTGGTGCCCAATTTGTCTGGTGAAGAGATTTTAAGCATGCTGATTGATCGCGAAAACATATTTCCTTCTGCTTTGGGCCATGGTGTGGCTGTGCCACATATATATAGCGATGATATAAATTTTCGGATCTGTGCATTTGCTCAAGTGCCAAATGGGGTAGATTGGATGGCGCATGATGGAGATCCTGTACGCTTGGTTTTTTTGCTCATTAGCCCCTCAGGTAATGCCGAAGGGCATTTAGAAACGCTGGCCGAAATTGCTCGATTGGCAAGCAATGGGAAAAACCGCGATGATCTTTTAAGTGCCGATGTCCCGGATGGTGTGTTGCGCATGGTTCGAAAGTTATCTGCTGGATAGAGGAGGTGGGTGAAATGTATCAAGGATATGTGTTGCCAGAAAAGACAAAAGCAGATGATTATGAGAACGTTTGTCAAGATTATGAGCACATGTTGGTGGCTGTGATGCGTGCGCTTGCAGATCGGTTTGATACAGACTATCCTTTTGTAAATACCAAGTTGAGTTTGCTCACGGGCAAAGACTTTGATGCAAATGATCAGATTCGGGGTCGCAATGCGGTGTATGGGTGGATTCAAGGGCGTGGATTAGAAGCATTGGCGGGGCATTGTGCGTGGTTGAAAGAAAAGGGATTGGACGATGGTTTGGTTTTGCATTTGTCAGACATGATGCGCTTGGTTTTAGATCGCGTGTGTCACATGTGGCGGCAAAATGGTGAACGGTTGTGGTTTTTTATGTTGCCCGATGGGCGCCCTTTTGTTTTGGGTGATGGTGGTAAACCTGTGCCTTTTGTTTTGACCTCAGAGATGCCTTATGGATTTAGCGACTTGTTTGCATCAAAGGGCATGTATGCCGCTGCTTGTTATCTGGAAGATGAAGATGCAAAGGAGGACGCGCTCAGATATATTGAGGCTGTGGATGATGCCATTTGGGCGGGCCGATTCGAAAATGATCAGGTGACATTGGACCCCCAAAATCCCGTTACACCATTGCCTGGACGTATCATGCATGGACCTTTTATGATTCAAATTGGCACGGCAGCCATGTTGGTGTTACAAGGGGAAGCGCGTGGTGTTGCTATGGGTTTGCGTTTGATTCGGCACGAGTTGGATCATTATGTGAATTTAGATGGGCGTGTGTCTCATTTGGGAGATGGCGATATGTGGGAGGCTATTGGCGAAGATGGGTTGCCCTATCTTGAGACAAATGGTGCGATATTGTCAGACCCTGGTCATGCATTAGAGTTTGTTGGGCTTGCGTTGAAGTTTCTTGAGGCGGCGAAAGCTTTGGGACTGTTAAATGAGAAACAGCATGAGGAATTGGCATACTTTGAGGTTGTGATGCCGGGAATTTTGAAGCGGAATTTTGAAAATGGATTTTTGGGCAAGGGTATTAATAAGGCGTTTGATTTGGTGAGTCGAAAACCCATGAACACAGATTTGCCGTGGTGGAATTTGCCAGAGACGATGCGAGCTGCTGTTTTTTGTAAAAAAATAGCGACAGAGGAACGCGATTTGTTGGTGTGTGATGATGTGTTTCGGAAATGCCACAATGCATTTGTACAGAATTTTGTTCGACCCGACTTGATGGCTTATCAAACGATTACCGAATTTGGAGATCCTGTAGACGTTATTCCAGCAACTGCCGATGCCGATCCGGGATATCATACGGGCTTAAGTATGATTGATGTGTTGGATACTTTAGACTCTCTCTATTTTAATCCATAGCCATTTTTTTCAAACCAAGCGCGGGCGCGGTCTCGGCAATCGCCTTGGAGTTCTATTTCGCCATCACGTGCGCTGCCACCGGTTCCGCAGGCTGCTTTGAGGGTGCGGGCGAGGTCTTTTAGATCTGTGTCGGATAGGGCAAGGTTGCGGATGAGCGTCACCACTTTGCCTTTTTTTCGTTTTTCAATGGCAAAAACGGCGCGTTGTTTTTCAGGTGGTTTGATTTCTGTTTGTTGTGTGGCTTGTTGTGTGTTAGAAGAATTAAGAGACCATCCTTGGCCACTGGCGCGTTTGGCCATGGTATCTCCTTTCGTGTGCTCAGTGGGCATTCCAACGCAGTTCAGATGGATGCGTGTGTGGTGCCTCGGTTTCTACAGGCAGAGTAAGAAATTTGTGGTTTGCCCGACGGGGATAAGTTATTTGTTGGTAGGCAAAAAAAAAGCGACCGAATAGGTCGCTTATTTTTTGGTATATATTTTTTAGCTTGCTATGCGTTTGAGGAATGCCTCTATGTCAATATTGTATTTGGCGGGGTCAAGTACTTGCATAATTTCACGGTGTTCACCCGAGTTGTCATCATCCAAGTCCATGATAACAGGAACATGGCGTTCTTTGCCATAGCGTGTGCGAATGATGCCTACTTTGGGTTTTTTGGGATTGAGCGGGTTGGGCTCATACACGATGGCTACTTCTTCGGTGTTTAGCAAGACGAGACTGCCAACAGGATACAAACCCAGACTTTTGATGAACAGATCGACGATATCTGCCGAAAATTCTTTGTCGCGATTGCCATAGATACGACTGAGTGCAAAGTGGGGTGGCAATGCGGGTTTGTAAACACGAGCCGCGGTGAGGGCATCGTAAACGTCGGCAACGGCCGTCATTTGGCCAAAACGATGGATTTGTTGGCCTGTGAGCTTGTGAGGATAGCCCGAACCATTCCACATTTCGTGATGCTGGGTGGCAATAAACATCATTTCTTCAGATATGCCGCCCATCTCGGTAAGAATTTCTTCGCCGTAAAGGGTGTGTTTGCGCATTTCAGCGAGTTCGAATGGTTCAAAACGGCCTGGTTTATTTAGAATTTCAAGGGGTACTTTGGTTTTGCCAATGTCGTGCAAAAGGGCCGCACTGGCCAGCATTTCGCATGTGGTTTGATCCATCCCATCGGCAAATGCAACCGCTAAGACCAACGTCGCTACATTGACACAATGTGCAGCGGTATACGCATCGTGCTCTTTGATGCGAGTAAGGCCCACCATGGCATCGACGTTTTGGAAGATTGCCTGGGTCATGAGCTTGCCCGCTACTTTGAGCTTGGCCTGATCCATTGTGCCGCCCATGGCCACATTGCCCATGACGTCTTTGAGTGCGTTGGTAACAGCAGACTTGGTTTTTTTTGCGATCTTAAGTGCTTCGCGATATTCTGTTTTGCGCCCGGGGGGCAGTGGTTTTTTCTTGGCTTCTCTTTGTTTGGGAGCCTCAAGAGGTGCCGATAGGATTTCTCCACCTTCAGCATCTGTCCCTTTGGACGTATCTATGGTAACATTGGACAACCCAGCTTCTTTAATGCGCCGAATTTGGTTCACTGAGGTGATGAGAACGCCTTTGCCCAACAACTTAACGTTGGCGCTGGATGACCCCTTGACCCCTTCTTTGATGTCGGCTTCCATGTACATGCCGACTTTGAGCTGGTCTATATTGACCTTTTTCTTAGCCATGTGTGCTTTATTTGAGGTGGGTTTCGATAATGTTCTATATGGCACAAAATGTAATGAGAAGGAGCAAGCCTGTCAAGCAACAGATAATGAGGTATGTTATAAATATACTTCATGGAAATGGCCCGATTTGTTATAGAAATCGGGCCGTTTAACATTTATGGGTTAATATGGATGTGTATGGGGTCATATTGGGACTTTTTTAGGGTTCGGATACCTCATTCATCAGATTGTTTTCTTGAAGTTGTCTGCGCAGACGACGCAAGTTATGCATGTCGCGACGGTGTTGTTCGGCCATCATTTGTGTGAGTGGCATGAGGATTTTGAAACCAATGTTGGGGTCTGTATCAATGAGGCTCATGAGATCCGGTTGAAAAAACCCGATAAGGGTACTGAATTCTGCGGAAGCCATGCCACTGGACCGAGGTGATGAATCGAGCAATGAGAATTCACCAATGAGCTCGCCCGGATGCAGTGTGCCAACAACGATAGATTCACCATTGTGACCTCGACGCACAACATTTACGGTGCCCAATTGAATGACATACATACCCAGTCGGGGTGCTTGGGCTCGAATCACAGATTCACCAGGCCCAAAAGTGCGTATATGAACAATGTGCTCCAGTTTGGCAAGTTCAGATGCTGTAAGCAGTTCAAAAAGTGCCAATTCGCCTAAAATATCAATGACGGAGCGAATTTGCTGGTCTTGGTCTATATTGCCCCACTCAAAGTCCTTGGCTAATACGGCCATGAATAGCTCCAAAATGTTTTTTTGTT
>JBLHJX010000191.1:0-10145 GCA_047619225.1 Candidatus Latescibacterota bacterium | reverse complement strand
TTCATCTTACCCAATGTTTTTTGGGGGGAGTGTACAATGAGTGTCTCGTTGAGAGGCTGGTGTGTTGTTTTTTTGGGTTGTTTGTTTATGTTTGCCCCTCTTGCGGCAGAAGAAGTTGTCGTGCTTGATGAAGCACCTAAAACACAGGCTTTTAGAAATACCATGTTGGCTTTGGGTGAGCGCCAATTTAAGGCCGGTGAACTAAATGAATCTTTAGAGACATTTAGAGCGTTGGTGGTTGATTTCCCCGACGATGCGCATCTCCACACCCGATTGGGGTATGTGCTGCTTAAACGAGATGATTTTAAAGAAGCCGAAGCGGCATTTCAAAAGGCGAAAGGCTTAGATAAAAACAAGGTTGAAGCCTATGTGGGGTTGGGGCTTACGTATGCCGAGAAACCCACACGTGGCCTTGAGTCCTTATACAATTTTAGGCGTGCAATTGCCGAAGCCAAGCGCGCGACTAAAATCAACCCCAACTATGGACCAGCTTATCGTTTATTGGGTGAGGTGTATGAGCGCTTTGAAGAAGATCACACCCGTGCATTGGCTTATTATTTAAAATACATTGAATTGGAACCCGACAATCCTGAGGGTTTGTATTATTATGGGTTGGCATCTATACAAGCCAAACAATTTGACCAAATTGTAACCCATATATCCCCTTATATTCAAGACCATCCCGACATGGTTCATTTGTTACCCATTGTTTCACAGGGGCATTTTTACAACAATGAGCCTCAAAAAGCCTTGGAATTGTTTGAGCGATTTTTACAAAATATTGAGGGGAGCGAGCGCCAACACTATACCGAAATATCGTATATTGCTTCTGATCAAGAATTGGCTGAATATCAGGCCCTGGTTGGCCCAGAACGACAGGCTTATCGCGAGCAATTTTGGGCACGTCGTGATCCCGATATTTTAACTAAGATTAATGAACGTGTGATAGAGCACTATCGGCGTGTTTGGTTTGCACGCATCTTTTTCTCGTCCAATGTATACCCCTGGGACAAACGCGGTGAAGTTTATATTCGATATGGCGAACCCGATTATCGCTCACGTTCCTCAGATCTCAATTTTGTACAAAGCCCCGAAGTAGAGACCGTGCGTATGCAAATGGCGGTTGATATTTATGGCCCAGAAGCGGCTTTTTTGACATTCACGGGCCCCGTGTTTCCTATTCGTACAAACCGCCAGCAAAAGGGGTCGTTGTTTGATCCCAACTCACAAGATGATAATGATAGCGAATTTTTTGCCTCTGATGATATTGGTGGGGTTGTTGATCAAAATTTGGGTGAATTAAATAGTGATGAAGGGGGCACCGCAGAAGGTTTCCAACTTGGTTTTGAACGCGATCCTTTTTCAATTGATGGCACCATTTCCAGTCGAATAGATGACCAGTCAGGGCGTTTGAATACGCGTTTGCAATTTGGTGGATATGCGCCTGTAACCATTGACAATGAAATTGATACGGTGCCTTGGGAAACTTGGACGTTTGTACAATTAAATGGTGGTATTGAAATTACATTTACCGATGAGATGGGCAATGGTCGTTATGATTTTGCTCCTTTGCCTGAAGCGACGATTGAAGATGCCGACGCCATTTCGTATATCACGCGCATGGTAGAGCACACACCCGATGTGGTTTACCAGTCTACGGTTACCCGAACGCCCGATTTTTATCGACCCGGTTTGCCGGGTGATGTGTTGAATTTCTACTATGATTTGGCCGAGTTTCGTGGCGGGGATGGGCAAACCCAAGTTGAAATCTATTATGGGATTCCGCCTGAGCAAATCGAAGCTGTCGAATCGGCCGATTCCAGCTTTATTCATGTGCAATTGGCTGTGGCATTTGCCGATGAAGGACATACCACCATTTATCGCGCTGCAGAAGAGTTTTTCTATCAAAGCAATAGCACGTTAGACAAGACCAAAGGTGCATTTGTCCCCGAGTTGTTGACCACTCAGGTGCCACCAGGGGCCTATGAAGTACAGGTTCAAATGAAAGACATGATTTCAGGTCGAACAGGCATCTATCGACAAGATTTAAACATTGACGATTATCGGCCTTCTGAGTTGCAGATCAGTGATATCCAATTGGCTTCTACCATTGCCGATACAGGTGCTACCAAGTTTAAGAAAGAAGATGTGTGGATTATTCCTATGCCCACACGCAGCTATGCGGTCGCGCAAAATGTGTATGCTTATTTTGAAGTTTACAACCTCACCCGTGACTCGTTTGGACAAACGCGCTACAAAAGAGAATATAAAGTGCGGTCCAGTGCCATGCCTTCTGTGGGTGTTTTTGGTGCTGTTGCCACTGGTTTGAGATCGGTTTTTAAATCGAGTAAGGCACAAGTGTCAGTGACCACCGAACAGGTTGGGCGCGAAGTTGATCAGCACGAGTATGTAGAAATCGTTTTAAGCAAAGCAAAGCCAGGCGTAAACGCACTAGAGGTCACCATTACAGATTTGGTTACCGGTAAGAGTGTTGAGCGTGAGGTGCGATTCCGTTACGGAAAATAACAAAAAGTTAAAGAATGATAAAAGAAAGCAGTGGGTAGATTTTTTGCCGGCTGCTTTCTTTTTTGGAGTGTCTGGTATGCGAATTGTCAGTGGGAAGTTAGGTGGGCGACATCTGGACTTTAACAATCGACGTCAGGGGAATGCCCGAGTGACGTCGGGCATGGTAAAAGAAGCTGTGTTTTCTTCATTGGGTGACCTGAATGGTTTGCAGTTTCTCGATCTGTTTTCATGCTCGGGGCAAATAGGGTTAGAGGCATATAGTCGAGGCGCGGTGGTGGTGATGAACGAAAAAGATCGTCGTCGGCATATGTTTATCCGTCAAACATTGAAAGAATGGGAACTGCAAAACGAGATTCGAGTTTACAATCGTCCTGCTGAAAGATTGTTGTCTGAGCTTGCGGCAGAGGGAAAAGTATTTGACGTGGTGTATTTGGATCCACCCTATCACGAGAAAATTGACGGCGTGCCCATGGCGGTTGCATTTTTGGATCGCGTGGTCATATCTGGGTTTTTAAGTGAAGATGCGCGGGTGATGGTGCAACATGATGTACGGGTGGTATTGGAGGGTGTTGTAGGGGGTTTGGCGATTGTGCGGCAGAAAAAGTATGGCGATTCGGTGGTGACGATGTATGGGAGGTAGAGAGAAGGGTAAGTAAAAAGTAAAACACAAAAGTCTCAACGCCTAAATCTGGTGATGAGACTTTTGCATTTCCTCGATTTATTTTGAGTAGGGATCTACGGCGTCTCTGAGGCCATCGCCGAGAAAGTTGAAGCAGAGCACTGCAACAACGATGAAGCTGGCAGGTATGAGGAGCCATTGGTAATAATAGAGGGTGGTGAGGCTGCGGCCATCTTGAAGCAATACCCCCCAGCTTGTCATGGGAGGGCGAATGCCTAAGTTAAGGAAAGACAGTGCACTTTCGGCCAAGATCATTTGTGGAACGGCAATGGTGCCAATGACGATGATGTGGCCTAATACGGCGGGTATGAGATGGCGAAAGATAACGCGTGTGTGGCTGGCACCCATCAGTAGGGCACTGATTATAAACTCTTCGTTGCGCAAAGATAACATACGGCCACGTATTTGGCGGGCCAATGAGGTCCACCCGAGGAAGGATAGGATGAGGGTGATCAGAAAGTATGTTTTGAGTTGATCGATGTCGGCAGGAATAGCAGCGGAGAGTGCCATCCAAAGGGGGATTTGTGGAAATGCGCGCAAAATTTCGATGAGACGTTGTAGCAGTTCATCAACCCAACCGCCAAAATAACCCGATATAACGCCCAATACACTGCCTAAAATGATACTGATGAACACACCAATAAGCCCAATGGTGAGGCTAACACGGGCCCCATAAAATACACGTGAAAAAAGATCGCGCCCCTGGCGGTCTGTACCAAACAAGAAAATACCTTCGGTATTGTGACCCCGAATCCCAAACAGATGAAGTTGTGTTTTAAAGCCGAGAAATGAATGGGTGTCGCCGGTTTCAAAAAGGTAAATGGGATATCGACGTGTGTGGTCTTCTTGATAAATTTTTCGGCCTGAGAGTGGATCAAAATCAATGGTTTGTCCATAGACAAAGGGCCGTGCGTGGAATCCTTCGTCGGAGAAAAAACGGATGGATTGTGGGGAGACAAAATCGCGCCCACCAAACCGGTGATCTGCCTCGTAAGGTGCAATGAAACCTGATAACAAGGTACACAAATACATGGCGCCGAGGATACCCCCGGAGATAAGTGCAAGTTTGTTCTGTTTAAATTTGCGCCAGGCCAAGTGCCATTGACCTGCGGTATATATGCGCTCGGAGTCGTCGGTTGTCTCTGGCGATTGTATTGCTTCTGCCATGTGTACCTGCCTAATTGAAAATGCAATATGAATATAAATTGTTCTGAACGCTATCGATCTGCTAATGGGTGCAGGGCGTAAAGCGCAGAGCGTCTATCCATCGCCAGCTTTGCGCTTTGCTCAAGCCTTATTCCAAGCGGATGCGTGGATCGGCCCAAGCCAAGAGTATGTCGGCTACGAGGTTGCCCAGGAGCAAGAGAATGGCGAGTAGCATTAAAAAGGTGCCTGCTAAGTACATGTCTTGTGTTTCTAATGCACGGAAGAATAGGGGCCCCGTTGTAGGCAGGCCCAAGACGATGGCGACAATGATTGAACCTGATACCAATTGGGGAAGTTGGAGGCCAAGGATACTGATCATGGGGTTGATGGCTACACGAACGGCGTATTTGTAAATGACCCAACGTTCGGCCAAGCCTTTTGCGCGTGCTGTGGTGATGTATTGCTCGTCGAGTACATCCAGCATGCTGGTGCGCATAATACGCATCAGGCCGGCTGTGCCAGCAGCACCAATGACCACAACAGGCACCCAAAGGTGATTGAGCAGATCCCACACTTTGGCCAAGCTCCAAGAGGCATATTTGAATTCGGGAGAAAAAAGCCCGCCCGCACTGCCTCCAAACCAGAAGACGGAGATGTACATCGCCATAAGTGCAATGATGAAGCCCGGAACACACAAACCTATAAAGGCCATAAAAGTCCAAAAATAATCACCAAATGAATACCGATTGCGAGCCGAGTAAATGCCGATGGGCAAAGCAATAAGCCACATGAATATCAGTGCACCTGAGGCCATCAAAAAGGTAAGCCCTAAGCGTTCGGCAATAAGTTCCGATACGGGACGTCGCCACTCGAAGGAATAACCAAAGTCGCCTTGCAGGCAACCCGTGATCCAGTAGATATATTGTTGCCACATGGGTTTGTCTAAGTTGTATTGACGGCGCAAGGCTTCAAAGACTTCTTGATCGGCTTGAGAGTCACTTTCGGCCAATTGGGCCTGTAAAGAGTCGAAGAAATCGCCCGGTGGCAACTGAATGATCACAAAGACCATCATTGAAATGGCGATTAAGGTAGGTATCATGCGAATGAGTCGGCGAATGATGTAGGTGAGCATACAAACTCCAGTAGGCAGAGAGAAGAAAGAAGAAAAAAGAAAGAAGAAAAAAGGGAGAAGAAATGCGCGTTTATTCTTCTTTCTTGATGAAAAACGTTTCTGGGTTCAGGTTGCCTGGTGTCATGAGGATCCAACTTGCCACGGCGCGTTCGGGTACGTTTCTGAAATTGTTGGCCAATACGCCAATGCCAATGCCCCGTTCTGTGAGGGGAATGATCCACAAATTTTCTGCGTGGTTTTGAATAACTTCAGACCACAGTTTGGCACGTTTGTCCTGATCGACTGTAACTTGCAAAATTTCTTCTATTTGTTGGAGGCGTTTGACTTCAGGAGGAGGTTCGATGCCTTTTTCGCCATTGTTGAGATACCACTCGGCCCAATGGTGTGCCCATTCGTCCCATAGGCTTGTGGCAAACCAACGGTTTGAACTGACAGTGGGAAAGACACATTCATACCCCCAGTGACCAATCATGTGTTCACCATTTTTGGTTACGCGTTGAAAATAGAGGGTGCGCTCTTCGGGCTTGAGTGTGGTGCGAATGCCTACAGCCTCCCAATTGGCCCGTACAATTTCAAGCATATCCATGCTGGATCTCACGGTTGAGCTGGTTTCGATAATAAGGCTCAAGGGTTCGCCATTGGTTTTGATGCGATATCCTTCGGAGTCGCGATGTTGCAAACCCATTTCATCAAGTAAGGTATTTGCTCTGTCTACACTGTATGTCCAATTGTTGGGTAGATTGGGTACTTCTACAAAGTCTGGAGAAGAGGCAAAGAGACCCATTTTGCCTGGTTGGGTGAGACCACGAAAACAAAGTTTGCAAATCATTTCGCGGTTGATGGCCACAGACAGTGCAATGCGAAATCGTTTGTCTTGGAAAACCTCTCGCAACGTTGGATCGGAGACATATTGAAGGTTGAGCATGACGGCGTCTCGACTGGTGCTTTCATATTCTATGACGCGATAATCGCGTTTTTTGGCAAATTCTCGTAACAGATCAACATCTTGAACGCTAAAGTGCCGCAATTGCATTTGTAGAATACCGCTGACGGCTCTAAAGTTGAGCATTTCTTGATTGAGAAAGATTTCGACTTCAATTTTGTCTATATAGGGGAGTTGATTGCCTGCGGTATCGACTTTCCAATAGTAGGGGTTGCGCTCGGCGGTGAGATGATCTCCGGGTTCCCATTTGGAAATGCGCCATGCAGAAATGACGGGTCGGTCGGTGTTGAAATCATTGGCTTTTTCTTCAAAGATGCCATAAGACGCCATGCTCAAATTTTCGAGATCTTCGGCGTCTCCTTTGGGCAAATATTTTTCAAGATAGTGCTTGGGCGCAAAGAAACCGGCACGTTCAAAAACCAAAGGCCATTGGTTGCCTTTAAAAGCCAAGTATTGCAACGCCATTGGGTAGGGTTTTACAAAGCGCAATTGAACGGTGATTGCGTCAATCTTTATGAGTTCCATGGGTATGCCACCCGGGCTCCATTCTCGTGGAATGCCTGGGGTGAGATTGGGGTCTTGGGCAATTTTCTCCCACCAAAAGAGAATGTCATCTGTTGAAAAAGGATGCCCGTCTGACCATTTAATGCCTTTGCGCAAGGTAAGGGTGAGTACTTTGCCGTTTTCGGTATAGGCCCATTCTTTGACAAGGCCGGGCAATATGCCGTCTTTGGGGTCGGGTGCCCAGCGCAACATTTGCTCGTAAACACATCGACTAAAAGCATGGAAGTCGCTGGTACCTTTCATCATGCGATTCCAGGTGCCTCCATATTGTCCTATTTCTTCATAAGGTTCTAGAACCAAGGGTTCCTCAGGTAGGCGTTGGTTTATAGGAGGCAATTCCCCACGTTGAACACGTTTAGCCAATTCGGGCGCTTCCTGATAGGTTTGGGCGTAAATGACCTGACCATGATAACCCAGGATAAGCCCCATCGATAAGATGAGCACCCAATTGGAAACAAATAAGTTATGTTTTGGACGTTGCACGTTTGATATATCACTTTCGTTCTTGACAACCGAACTTAAAAGGTTCATTTTTGTGTTTTAGATAACCATTCGATTAAAGGAGGTAACGTTTATGGATCAACTAAGTCCAGCCGTTGATTTTCGGCCTCGCAGCCGTCAATTGACAATGGGAGGATTGCCTTGGTTACCACGTATTACAGACAAAGCCAGGGCCAAGCTACGGGGTACGATTGGTGATTATATTTATCCGTGAGGCGCAGACAAAAAGTTCCTGGAGGAACTTGGGATTTCTGCAGACACGTTTACTGAAATTATAAATACGTGCCCTACAGATGCTGAAGTAGTAGAAAAAGTAAAACCGATTTGGGACAAGTCGCACGAAAAATAGTATAAAAAAGCGTCGGGATATATTATCTCGGCGCTTTTTTATGCTATGGCAGACAGAAAGGCCATGTCTTTTTCTAAGCCTTTGATTATGTCTGCTTCCCAACTTATGATGTCTTCTGCCGAAATGGCCAATTGTTCAAGGGCAAATTGTTGAATACAAGGTACATATGGATCACCACCTGAGCCTGAGTCTAAATTTCGTGCAACGGCATCGGCAACGTGGACCAAGCTTGCAAGCTCACAATCGAGTTGGGCCTTTTTGGGATTGTGGTGATACGATATTGCTTCAATAAGGCGGGGGGGCAAGCCCCAACTTTCGGCAAGTTCTTGACCCAATTTATTATGGGTCAAACCCAGTGCCAGTTCTTCGGCTTCTAAAATGTGGCGCTTTTTTTCGGCAACTATTTTGAAAACCCCTGCATAAAATTCAGAAAATAATCCGTCGAGAATGACCTTGCCAATATCGTGCAAAATGCCCGAAGTAAAAGATTCTTCACGCTCAATTTTCATTTTTTTTGTGATAAAGCGCACAATAGAACCCACTGCGGCAGAGTGTTTCCAAAACTCTTGTTTATTCAGGCCGGCACTTTGATCTTGATCTTTTAGAGCTTCAAATATTGAAATGCTTAAAACCGCATTTTTTACGGTTTCATTGCCCAAAAGCGCTACGGAATCCCGAACAGATTTGATTTCGCGGTTAAAACCAAAAAAAGCTGAATTGGACAGTTTGAGCATTTTCATTGTGATTGAAGGATCTGTTTCAATAACTTTGGCCAACTCATCGGCATCTACATTGGGGTCTTTACACAGTTGTTCTACTTGTGCATACACGGTTGGTAGCGTAGGCAAGCCTTCGATCTTATCGATTTCAATATTTAATGTGGCAGGGCCACCATCTAAAGGTAGGGGGGGGACTGAGTCAAGGATTTTCCAAACACTGGCCAATAACAGTTCGGGTGTATAAGGTTTTAGGATGTAGCCATTAAATCCTTTTCCAACGCATTTCTTTACACCTGTTCGATCGCCACTCAACACAGCAATGCCCACATGATTGAGCTTGGGCATACGCCGCAACAATTCCATTGCACGCATAAAATCCCCTTCTATATGTGGGTCAATGAGAATCAGGTCGGGACTGAGTTGTAATCGATTAATGACATCATCTGCTGTCCGGGCAGGGGCCACACGAAAGCCTCCGATTTTTTCGAGCAAAATTTGTGCAAAATTTTGATCGGGCATTTCGCGTTGTGCCAAAACAAGAACCTTGGGTTTCTCTTCTGGTGCTTCTGGTGCTTCTGGTGCTTCTGGTGCTTCTGGTGCTTCTGGTACTTCTGGTACTTCTGGTGCTTCTGGTGCTTCTGGTGCTTCTGGTGCTTCTGGTGCTTCTGGTGTCTCGGCCATGTGAGCTACTCTATATATTATAGATGTTTAGAAAGGGCTTTGAAAATCTAAAAAGTGAGCTATATTTTCACATCAACTGTGAAGATGGTACAACATAAAGACAATCGGAAGACACTGCAATGCAAAAAAGCAAAGACGTTTTGTTGATTTTATCGGCTGATGAGCGAGAGAAATCCAAAAGTTTTATGAAGCGGCGATTCAAAACGCTCGATCCGGAACTGCTTTCTCAACTTCAGATACTGTCACAACTTACTAAGCAAATTGTGCGTCGAACACAGATTGACAAAAGTCAATATGCGCGCAATCCCAGCCGTGCAGGTCAGTTGTTGACCAAGTTGCATGAAGCTGCCTTGATAGATTTGCAAACGATGATCAAAGATATGGATCAGTCTGCTTACGAATTACACCAAAAAGTTCAAAAACAGGCCAATGCAAAAAATGGGGAGCAAATAGATTCAGAGCAAAAGGAAGAGGAACTGTTAATTTTGTGTAGTGAAGAAGAAACAAAACATGCGGCCGGAATTTTGAAAGACAAAATAGAAAACTTACGTATTCCAGAGTTAAAAGCTTTTCGTGACAGTTGTCAGGTGTTGTTGTCGTGGTGGGAAAGTGAGGGGGGGCAGATTGAGAGCTTGCACTTGGACCAGTTGGGCAATATCAATTCGGCCAGTGGGCGTTTGGCTATTCGACAAAAACGAGACCAATTACAACGAGCAATTTTTAACCCATTTAAGACCTTTTTTCGCGAGATCAATACGGCTTATCAGCGCAGTTCTAAAGAGGCTGCAAACAAAGCGCGTATGCGTGTGGCACAACAACGCAATACGGAAAAAACATGAGCGTTAAGATGAGATATTTTGGAAAACCAAGGGTAATGTCATGAATGATGCCTCTCGGATTCTGGC
>JBLHJX010000190.1:0-10276 GCA_047619225.1 Candidatus Latescibacterota bacterium | reverse complement strand
TGTCGCGCACGACAAGATGCAGCAAAAGCATCCAAGTCACCACGACCACACAGACCAACCCAAGCCACCTGCTGCCCATTGGCACGCAGTTCGCGATCCGTTAAAACCTCCGAACAAACCGTCAGCGCCTCACTGCACCAAAGCGCCACACACCCATTGCCCTTTTTGCCAAACGCCCAGTGGCCCTCTACAATCTGTCGATCAAAAATATCCGTCGGCCAATGCGCGTGTGTAAACGAAATCGGGTGCCTATCGGGAATATTAAACACCTGCATCACCACTGCGCCTTCTTGCACCGTATGCGGCAAAACGCCATTGCCATACCAAAATCCGGGGCGGGAACTGCTCATATCAAAACTTGCACCCGGATGGTTCACAAAAACGTGACAATCGCGTGAAAGCGTCGCATGCCACAAATGCTGCTGATAACCCTGTCGACCAGGAATCAACCCACGTGCCGAGTGTGCCGGATCAACTTTTGATTGTGGCTTCTGAAACGACGCAGGTAATTGCAGCGACGTCAGCAAAAAATCAGCCGTCTTCTCAAGCTGAACCTCCACACTGGCCTGTCGATACTTTTTGCTCACCGCCGCCTGCATCAGCGACTCAATGCCTTCGGGCAAACGATACGTTTGCGACGCACCCACAAAACTCAACCAATCATTGTGCGCCATGACCGCCTCTTTTGAGGCATAAACCAACATCGCTTGTGTGCCCGACGTCTCTGGATTCAGCACCCCGCGATAGACCCGCCCTTGAGGACCAACCGTTACCCCGTCAAAAGCGTGCATCGCCAGCATCTCAAAAATGCCATCGACCACTTTAACCGCACGTTTCGACATCGCCTCATCGGCATAATCAACCAAATTGAGCACTGCCGCACACGTCAGCGGCATATAGGTGCTGCTCAAGAATTCCCGAAATCCACGCGCTTCCACTTCATCCAACCACGCCTCACACCGCGCTTTCCCAATGGCCACCTGTTCTTTCCCCGTGCGTCCACTATTGGTAAACGTCTCCTCGGGAAACAAATTGCCTGCTATCATCTGACACCCGTGAAACAACAGCGAATGATTTTCCGAATCAAAACACATCGCATCATTGCCCGGTTCATCGTGCCAATACCGAAAATTCAGCACGGTTTCTTTGATCCGGTCCCGTTCTTCTTGTGTCAACGTATCACCGTGGTACAATCGTAAAATCGCGGCCAACGGAAAATCTGCACAATCGGGTCGTCCATCAATCCAATCCAACGACTCAAAAAGAACGGCTTCATCCTCCTCGTTCCGCTCTCCCAACGTATGCCGCGCCAAAACTGGCATCACACCACCACGCCCACGACCCATTCGGCTTGCAATATCACGCAAAATGGCAGCTTGATGCACTTCAAGTGATGGTGCACCTGATACGACAATCGACTGATTCACCGGCAGTTCAAACACACGCTTCAGTGTTTCACTTCCCAACACCAAATGCACTTCGGCACGCGCCACCGCACCCATCACCACACGATCGGTTCCCTCAGGCCAAGCAATTTCCTCACCTTTGATTTTCACCACCGCATCAAACGGCGCAGATTCACCCGAACACAGCGCATCTCGCCCATCGGCCCGAATGCTGTTTAACCAGCGATCTACCACCACAGCCTGATCGGTAAAGGCATCTTCTCCAGGAATGACAATTGCAAGTTTTTCTGCACCTTCCAAAACCTGAATGCCAAACAGTACCCGCGTATCACGCACTCCAAAAGCCTGCAAGCGCACACACAGCCTATTACGCCCTTTCTTCAGCGAAACAGTACGCTCTGTCGTATCGAGATCATTGCGATGCTTGCTCAACGGAATCGTAATCTCCGTTGCATCGGGATACATATACTGTGGCACATTATGCCGACTCACATGTTCCCCATTCACCCACAAATCGGACGCACCGCACGACCAAAAACGCGCTTTCAATTCGCAGTCTTCAGCCACCTCCACATCTGTTGCCCCATAAAGATTGAGCACCGCCAAATCGTGGTAAAAACTGCTTCGCTCCACAAAAATGTTGGCCCCTGGGTCATAGTAAGTCCACATTTCACCCCGCGGCCCAGGCGTGCCTAATGCAGCATTTTCTGGCGGCGACTCAATCGTCGCATCCACCGTTGAAGCCCGCAATTCATTGTCACCTCCTGGTGGGCCATCATACTTCTCCACATACGTTCCTGCCAAAATCCAGTGTCGGATATAACCCGATTCATCACACGAAAACACCCGTTCTGAGGCATCCATTAACCGCTCCTTTTCATCGACCACAACCACCCTAGGATTTGTTAACCAACTGCTGATAGGGGTGATAGCCTAAAAATTTGAAAGCGACATCACCCAGTGTCACGGCAAAATAGCACGACCTAAAACCAAAGTCAACGATGATCCCTAAAGCCTTTGCGAGTTCCGACACACAGATGATGCGACTACGCCACCCGCACCACCACGCTTTATTTTTTGCGCTTTCTCAAACGCACCTGTGCTTCATACAAATCAGCCGGAATAAGCGTTTCAGAAAGCGGCTCAATCCACCGTGCATCCTGTGTTTTCTCAGCCTCATAACCCCCACAATATTAATCTGCGGCCAATCGGGTGCCTCATCCAATTTCTCACCCGTGTGGCGCATAGCCACTTTGAGGGGACCGCAGCTCACGCGATAGCGATTTAAGAACACGATGGTCGCGGCTTCTTGATCTGGGAATGGCATACTGTCCACCCTCAATACGTAATCCCAAAATCTCGCTCTTGGGACAATCCGTCATGATAAATATCCACATCGGGGTGGTCTTCATTCAAACAATTCGTCCAGAATCCTTCCCCTTTTCTCAATGGATGCGGACAAATACAACGATGTACAATGCGATCTGCATAGACTTCTATGTATCGATACTCCCAGGGTTGTGATGCCATCGAAGCCGTGGTCACATAATGTGTCCCTCTTGATTCGGTCACGCTGTGAACATGGCAGTGTCCGGAGTAATGTGCAACGACATGCCCATGTTTGGCGATGACATCTCTGAAAGGCTTAGATATTTCAGCTTGAAGACCGAAACGAGATGCTTCCCAACCTTCACGTTTTAATGTAGGCAAAACGTGTGACAATACAGGCTTGCGAGGTGGGAACAAAGGCACGTGGCTAAACATCAAAACCTTCTGGTCTACGATGTTACCCAACGTCTGATCCAACCACAATGCGTTGTCCATTGCATTCTTGATTGAAACATCCCCATCGACATACATACCACTCATAAATATCCCGACAAAATCTTCAGACAGATGCGTACTATAATTGAACGGATTGTCAAAATGCAAACGATACTGTTCTCCCCGACACGCCTCTCCCCACGTATCATGATTGTGACACAGGATATGGTATGGCACTTTCAACGTCCCAAGTTTTTCTTTCAAAATAGGCATTTCTCGTTCACACACACGACCATCATCTCTGGATCCATTGATATTATCGCCACCAAAAACAATAAAGTCAGGGCAGGGGTGGTATTGCTCCTGATGCACGGATGTGATGAACGGTGTGAGCGCGTCAAAGGACTCTGACAAATGAGCATCTGGCGCATGAATAAATGTAAAAATTGGTCTGGTCAAATCTTCCATAGCTCTTTTTTCCCTTTTTGATACTCGGGCTTCTGTGCGATCAGTAAGATCCTGAATTGTCTAAATTAATATGCAAGCCTCCTTCTGATTTTGGCTCAATCTCCTTGTTTCTGACGCCTGAATTCTGTATCTTGCCCCAGCAGTTTTGCTCCGACACGCACCCCTCGACAAGAGACTCACGACACTTATGACCTTCGACGCCATCGCTTCTCTATCTCCCGAACAAGCCCTGAACGCCTGCGACGAAAACCTGAACGCAGAGAACCTCGCAAAGTTTTGGGAAGCATCCGCTTTGGCAGATCCAACCGAAATCTTCCGTTTTCTCGATCCTCTCCAATGGCGCGAAGCGCGCGAATGGGGTGGTATTAATGAGGAACTGGACGAAGCCCTTGGTCGCACAGCGACAAGAATCAGACAATCACCTGAACTCCTTCGTCTATACTGGCACTGTTACTGGCGTATCTACCTCGCACCCGAACCCTCCCCATTATCAGACTGGCCCAATTTCACCCAAGTTCTCGGAGACGATGGTGGGATCTTCTACCTTCTCGTCAGTCTCGCAGCCATCCCGCTCATCCGAAAGTGGCACACGGAACTGGGCATCCCGGAAGACATTACCCGTCACACCGCAGCCCAGGTAACCTGGCGAGTCCATGTCCACCAGAGTATCCACGGTCGACCCGGAATCGAAATGGGACAGCTTGGATGGATGCGTCACTACACACGCGAGCGATATTTCCGAATGGGTCGGTTGGAATACTGGCTTGCGCCATATAAATGGTCTGAACAGGTATACAGGAAGCGGGAGACAGGCGAGGTTGTAACCTTTGCTGGAGAGGGCACGCGATTCAACTCAAAAGGGCGTATCTTCGGCGATCCCAAAAACTATCAGAATGGCGAAGGATGGACATCGACCTACAATCGCACCGAAGACTATGTCGAAGGCCATCTACTCCACCCCGACGGACACGGCGCCACCAAACAGGTTAGACTCTCTCTCAGAGATTGGGAATGTCTCCTTGAAGAGAACGTTATGACACTGCAGCTTCACATTCCTTTTGGCGGTGGGATGACACTGGACGCGTGTCGTGAATCCATCCATCAGGCGAAGAAATTCTTCGAGAAGCACTTCCCGAACGAACCGGCTGTAGCCATCACCTGTGGTTCCTGGATATTCAGTCCACAACTTCAGGAATGCCTTCCCGAAACATCCAACCTGGTCGCCTTCCAACGTGAACTCTTCCTTGTTCCCAGCGCCGCCCACGGCACAGACGGCCTTTGGTTCGTATTCCTGAAACGTGGTCTCCCAGACTTCGAAACTTGGCCCCGCGAAACAAGCGTCCAAAGAGCCATCCTCGAATACCTTGAAAAGGGGCATATCTGGGGCGCAGGCCGCATGTTCTTCCTCCTAAATGACGCCCCACGCTTTGGCCAACAAGTCTACCGTTCCTCCTGGCCACCCTCGGTTCTCAACGCCACCTCCTGACAGGCCTTTGACGCAAACTTCTGACGCCACAAAAAAAGATCCTATTCATCAAAATACGACAACAAATCCCCTTCGGCTTCCCACAGCTCGTTAAACATCTTCCGAATATCTGGCAACGACACCATTGCAGCCGTCATTGGATCTAATGCACACGCGTGAAATGCCGCTTCTTTATCGTGCTCTAAAGCCGCTTTCACAGCCAATTCCTGAACCGCAACATTGGTCATATTCAATGCCGCACACTGGGGTGGCAAAGCGCCCACATAACACGGATGCAATCCCTCTCGATCTACCACAACAGGCACTTCAACACAACATTCATTCGGCAAATTGGTGATCACACCGTTGTTCATTACATTGCCATTAAACAAAAACGGCACCCCCGTCATCTTCGCTTCGATAATTGCCGAGGCATATTCGTGCGATTGCGCCATCTCAGGAATCGATGCCGTCTCATCTGTTTCCACACCCGAATCTTTCATCCACGCACGGCGTCTGCGCTCGGGCATTTCCATACTCACGGGTTCGCGACTTGACACACCGTAATGTTCGCGCAATTCGGGCGTGCGCAAAAAATAAGGCAAATACTCAGCATTGTGCCGCGTGCTCTCCGTCACAAAATAACCGAACTGTTTCATCATCTCCACACGCACCCGATCATCTTTAAAGCTCTCGTGTGAATCCACAGCTTCAAAAATGCGCGGATACAAATCCACGCCTTCTTTTTTAAACTTCAAAATCCACGCTTGGTGATTAATGCCCGCTACCAAATAACTGATGTCTTCGTAAGCTTCACCAATGCCTGTCGCAATCTTTTTCGTCGTACCTTGCACGCTGTGGCACAACCCCACATTCTGAATGGACGAACCCACAGAATGTGTCCAGGTCAACATCGCCATGGGGTTGGTATAATTCAACATCAACGCGTCGGGACAATGTACTTCCATATCTTTGCAAAACTGCAAGTGCTCTTTGGCTGTGCGCAAAAACCGAAACACGCCGCCCACACCCACAGTGTCGGCCACCGTTTGGTGAAGCCCATATTTAAGTGGAATGCCAATCTCTGATGCGTAGGGTTCGCCCCAATAAGCCGCCCCACCAATCGACACAGCCGTGACGACAAAGTCAGCACCGGGTAGTAATTCGTGGCGATCTGTACTGGCAATACATTTTCCTGGCAGGTTGTGGCCATCAATGGCGCGGTTCACATAATCGTGTACTTGCATCAGGCGTTCTTCGTTGATGTCGCACAGGGCAATGGTTGAATCTTTCAAATAATCGCGGGATAAAATATCAATAGACAACCGGCTGCCAAAGCCGCTGCCTGCGCCGATGATTACGATTTTAGGCATATTAATGAATCTCCTTCATCTCATCACTCCAATCCACCCAAATATCATCGCCGGGTGGTTGCTCTTGGAGCTGGGGTAGATCAATCAATTTGAAATCGGTAAGCACGGCTTTTCGAATTTGACTCGTATAATTGACCGAGGCCATATGTCCCATTCGGTGGTGCCAAAAAACAAGGTCACCTGGGCCACCAAATGTTTGATAAGAGTTTTCTTCGTTAGCGAGGAATTCAGCCCGATCAATTTCAAGCTGAGGGGTGGGTTCATTGGTGTAGCGCGAATGATAATCGAAGAAGAACTTTTGGTGGCTCTTTGGCCACACCGTAAAACCGCCGCCATCGGGTGCCACGTCGTCAATATAACTCACAATTGCAAAACTGAAGGGGTGTGCGTCAACGTGTAAATGACGGGGTTTGCGTTCGGCACCTTCGGGTTGTGGCAAGGTGCAATAAATACCGCGCACCCGTTCGGGCAAAATATATCTGTCTTTGCCAAGCAATTGATCCGTCGCACTGCGCACAAATTCACTTCTGGGTAGCATCTCTGCCATCCAAGGCTCTCTGCCCAACCGACGGTAACGCCACCCAAATCCTCTTTTTAAATTTTCCCCATCATCCGACTCCTCGTCTTCTTTAATGGGTCCAACCCAAGACGCTGGATCATCTTTCTTCATAGAAGGGGGTGGTTCATCCCACAACCGTTCGCGTGCTCGAGCACACAGATCGGGGTCCATCACACCGCGTTTAATCAAATATCCTTCACGCTTAAAAAAACGAATATCCTCTTCTGTCAAAGCACCCACTGAAAACTCCTTATCCTAAAAATCGCAGATCCAAAAACCCTCTGCGCTCAGATTATAACCTGTGATTTGAGACCTTCAGACTTACGACTGATTATGTTTCTACCTTCTGCTTCCTATTCTCTGCTTCCTGCCTTTTGCTTTTGACTTTCGCCTCTGATTTTCTCCTGTATTCTCCTTTTTACTTTTTACTTTGATTCTTTCCTACCTCACCCGCGTCCCAACCCACTCCGCCCTCCCATACTCCCGCTGATTCAACGGCCCCGGTGCCGACTGCCCCGAACTGCCCAATTCCACAAAACCACGCGCCGAATCTCCGTCTACCGTGCCAATAAAACGATAGGCCAAATGTGTACCTTCATATCGTATCTGACTCGCCACATTCAGTTCATTTCCCACGACAGTACCTGACAGTGCCCCCTCCAAAAAGAGTGTCTTAAGTGTCCCTTCCAACTCACCTTGATCTTGTTCAATCACAATCTGGTGTACGGCCTCAGAATCCGTAAACGCAATCCGAATCTCCCACGTGCCAGAAACAGCCACAGGATCAGGCTCATCTTTTACAACGGGTTCAGACGCCGCAGCCAACACCGCTTGAATCCGTTCACCCACAACGATCGCGTCTCCCAACTGAAGTGAAAATGGCAAAATCAACACCGAACCATCTGTTGCCCCTCGATCATCCAACATAATACACGGGTCACTGGCAAGAAGTTCATCGCGCAACTGCAAACCCGAAACGCCAATTTTCTGCGCGTCCCACCGAATCTCCAAACGCGGCACAGGTGACCGCACACTTTCACCCGGCATCACCTCCGTCGTTACCGTATCGACTCGCTCTACCACCTTGCTGATAATTTTCAAATCCAGTTCCCACTCAGCCTTTTCCCGTGCGTGATCCCGCGCAAGCGCCCAATGTTCCACCGCCGCCAACAATCCCATCACCTCTTCTCTACCCACCTTCATTGTGCGCCCCAATGTGTGGTGCGGTGCGGCACAACACCACGCGGTTTGCACCCATTTCTTTTCACCCAAAAGCAAACCCGTAGGCTGTGGTCCACGCAAATATTTACCCCCACTATAGGCCACCATCGTTGCACCCCGCGTCAAATAGGGGTCGGGGTTTTGCAAATGCTCAGACGCCGCATCTACCAACACCGGAATACCCCGCGACTTTGCCAATGCAACCGTCTTCTCAAACACATCCCACCGCGTCGCCTCACGCGACCCCAACAGCGCCACCAATGCCACCTGAGCATCCAACGCATCTGCAAGCGTATCGGGCGTCACATTCACCACCCCAACACCCACCGTCCGAATCGCCTGATCATACGTAAACCGCCCGTCGTCCATCATCACCACACGATTCTTCAAACCCGCCGTATTGGGCAACCGCAACATCTTCTCAGGATCACCCCCCGTCACACACGCCGCTGTTGCATGACACAAAGCCGCTGCTGCCCCCGACGACACCATGCCCCACTCTGCCCCCGTCAACTCAGCCAACCGTTGCCCCACTCCGTGCATTAAATCGTCCATATTCACAAACTGGTGCGACGCCGCCAACATCGCCTCCTTCACCTGGGGCAACATCAATGTCCCACTGTGGATTGTCCTTGTGCCACAACAATTAATAAACGTTCGAACACCTATTCGTTGATACGGATTTTCTTCGTTCACAAAATCCCCTGACTTTCATTTCAAATAGTGAAACAGAAAATGTATTGCTTTCAACAATCAAAACACGCTCCCCGGCCGATAACTCGACCGTGCCTTTTCCTGATTGCTCAACCACGTGGCCCGATTTTCTCGCGTCCAAAAATACTGATAATCGTACGTATCCTCAGGTTGAGAAATATTGCCCTCCGACGGATACTTCACACACGCCTCTTCCACAATGTCCACACCCAATCCCGGCGCATCGGGCACCGCAATGTACGAATCCACTACCGTGGGTTGCCCGCTCATCACTTCGTAGCGTTGAGGCACATCGTCTTCCAAGTGCTCCAAAATTAAAAAGTTTGGAATACTCGCCATCAAATGCACCGCCGCCATTTCTGCAATGGGCCCCAACGACCCATCGTGCGGTGCCATTGTGATATAATGCGCCTCGGCCATTGCCGCAATCTTTTGCATTTGGCGCAATCCACCGGCCCGCCCCGTGTCGGGTTGAACCACATCAATAATCTCCCGCTCAATCAACTCCTTCACACCCCAAATACCCGCGTGCCGTTCCCCTGCCGCAATGGGCATATTCAACGCGGCAGACACCCGTGCAATCGCATCGATATTTTCCGGCGCAACGGGGTCTTCATAAAAAAATAAATCGTAATCTTCCAACCTGCGCCCCAACGCAATCGCGTCTCGTGTCGTCATCCAAGGTGGCCCGTGCACGTCCACCATCAAATCAATATCCGACCCCACCTCTTTGCGAATCGCTTCCACACTCTCCACACAATTCCGAATCCCCCCCGTTTTAATCGCCGTATATCCTCGATCAACAAGTTCACGTGCTCGCTCCGCATCGTGCGCGTGTGCATAAACCCGTACCTTATCCCGCATCTTGCCACCCAACAAATTCCACACCGGCACACCCAAAGCCTTCCCCTTCAAATCCCACAACGCCATCTCAATCCCCGTCATCGCCCCAAACCCAACCACCCCCGTCATCCCGTGGCCCATAATTGAACTCATCATCTTTTGCCACAACCGCTCAATGTGCGTCGGGTCTTCACCCACCAATAACCGCGTTAAATCTTCAATTGCCGTTTGCACCACCCGCGGCCACCCACTTGCCTCCCCCACCCCATAAATCCCCTCATCGGTGTGTACCTTCACAAACAACCAATTCCGCGCTGCCCACCCCCCATCCTGAAGCGGCGCCGCATTCACCAAAAATGTCTCAATACCTGTAATCTTCATCCCATTTCCTTTTTAGATTTTTTCCGTGATTCCTACTCAAACCTTCTCCCCACCCAATCCGCCGCACGCGCCACAACGACCT
>JBLHJX010000189.1:0-10286 GCA_047619225.1 Candidatus Latescibacterota bacterium | reverse complement strand
AAACTGTCTCGGTCCCCTTTTTCCCCGCCACCTCAACTTTGCCATCCCCCGCCAAACGACCTAATCCTTCAAAATGCGTCACCTTATTCTTGCGAAACAACCCCCGAATACCGCCCGTCATCTGCTTCACAATACCCGCTTTACGCGTCATCATAGCGGCCAAATCAAGTGACACATCCCCCGTTTGAATCCCGTGTTGTTTAAACGAAGACTGGGCCTGGTGCAACAATTCGCTCGATTCTAACAAAGCCTTACTCGGAATACAGCCCACATTCAAACACGTGCCACCCAACGCGCCTTTTTCTATACACGCCACATTCAAACCCAATTGTGCCGCACGAATTGCAGCCACATAACCACCGGGCCCTGCACCAATCACAATCAAATCGAAAGTTTTATCAGCCAAAAGAATACCTCATATTGAAAATTATACCCCCAACATCATCCGTGCTGGATCTTCGAGCATCTGCTTGAGCCGCACCAAAAACTTAACCGATGACTCACCATCTATTAAGCGATGATCATAAGTCAAAGCCAAATACATCATGGGTCGGATCACGACTTCGCCATTTAGGGCTACAGGCCGCTGCTGAATGTTGTGCATACCCAAAATACCCGTTTGCGGCTGATTGAGAATGGGCGTTGACAACATAGAGCCAAACACGCCCCCATTGGTAATGGTAAACGTGCCGCCGCTTAATTCATCAAGCCCCAACTTGCCTTCCCTTGCCGATGCAGCCACCCGTTTGATAGCGGACTCAATTTGATCCAAAGACATCTGTTCGGAATGCTTAATAACAGGCACCACCACCCCACGAGGCGTGCCGACAGCAATGCCCATATGCACAAAATCGTGATACAAAATATCAGTGCCGTCGATACTCGCGTTGATGGTTTCAAATTCTTGCAAGGCCAGCACACTCGCACGCACAAAAAAGGACATCAACCCCAAAGACACGCCATGAACCTCTTGGAATCGCTCTTTGTATTTGATCCGTAAATCGAAGATACCCGTCATATCCACTTCGTTAAACGTCGTCAACATCGCTGCATTTTGTTGTGCAGTCACCAAATGTTGGGCAATGCGTTGGCGAATTTTGCTCATCGGTTCACGCCGCACACCATCGCCTGTCACTTGAGGTTTAAACGCGGGTTTCGGAGCGGGTGCTGAGACTGGGACAGGTACGGCTTGAGGTGCCGCGGGTTGTTTTTGGGCATCCAAATGATTGAGTACATCTTCCTTCGTCAAGCGACCTTCCCTGCCACTGCCCTGTATTTTTGATGCGTCCAGATTGTTTTCAGTCACCAATCGCCTTACCGCTGGACTTAAATCATCATCAGCATCGGCCTCAACGACTGGCGGTGCGGTTTCTTTCACATCGGGTGCAGATGGAACTTCAACAGGTGCTGCGGAAGGGCTGCCATCAGGATCAATTTGCCCTATCGGCTCACCTACCTGAATAGTATCCCCATCAGATCTCGAATGCGATAAAATGCCAGCCAGAGGTGCAGGCAATTCTACATCTGCTTTATCGGTCTCAAGAACCGCAATGGGTTCGTCCATTGCTACCATTTCGCCATCGGCTTTGAGCCACTCAACCAAAATCGCTTCGCTTACAGATTCGCCCAATTCAGGAATCACCACATCGATAGGCATAACTATTCCTCTCTTAATATTCAAACACTGAGTGATGTTTCGACAATCTCCTGCTGCTCTGCTTGGTGCACTTTTTGAATTCCCGTTGCGGTTGCAGCCGTGGGCCTACGACCAATATAGCGCACAGAGATCTTATTTTCCAATACCTTACGCAACTTTGGCTCCATGAAGTCCCAACTGCCCATATTCTGCGGTTCTTCTTGAACCCAACATACTTCTGTTTCTCCATATTTATTTACAATAGCTCCCGTCTCTACCCACGGGAACGGATAGTGCTCTTCTATGCGAACAATGGCCACATGATCTGCACCCCTTTCATCTCGCCCATCCATCAAATCAAAAAATACCTTGCCCGTACAAAACAGCACACGCTTCACTTGCTTTGGGTCTGGATTGGTCGGATCATCAATCACAGGCTGAAAAGCCCCTTTTGTGAGGTCGTCTACAGTCGATGTTGAATCTTTGTGTCGTAACAAACTCTTGGGCATCATCAAAACCAGGGGCTTGCGAAACGGTCGCAACATCTGCCTGCGCAACAAATGAAAATATTGAGCAGGGGTTGTTGGGCAACCCACCTGCATATTGTCTTCTGCGCACAACGCCTGATACCGCTCTAATCGCGCACTGGAATGCTCGGGGCCCTGGCCTTCAAAACCATGCGGCAACAGCATCACCAAGCCACTCATCTTTTGCCATTTGGCTTCAGAGCTGGAGATAAATTGATCCATAATGGCTTGAGCACCATTGGCGAAATCGCCAAATTGGGCCTCCCAAATCGTAAGTTTATGCGGGTTGGCATAACTCACCCCATACTCAAATCCCAAAACAGCCAACTCAGACAACATCGTATTAATGGCGGTAAAGATCCCTTGATCCTCCGACAAATGGGCAAGCGGCACATGGAGCTGACCATTTTTGACATCGTGCCACACCGAATGCCGGTGACTAAAGGTACCCCGTTGCGCATCTTGCCCGGCAAGGCGCACATCAATGCCTTCAATCACCAAACTGCCAAATGCCAACATCTCTGCACAGCCCCAATCGATCGGCACCTTTCCGTTGACCATATCCATCCGGTTGTCCAATAGGCGCTGCATCTTGCGATAAATATTAAAACCATCGGGAACCGTCGTTGCTTTTTGTGCGACCTCAAGGAGTTTTTTCTTTGAAATTGCCGTCTTGGCCGAACGATCGCTCCCAGCCTTACCTAAGCCCTGCCACATGCCTGCAAATGGCGCCACCGAAGCGGGTGCCCCTTTTTGCTTGGCTTCAGCTTGCCCAGTTTCCAAGAGATTCCGAATGCTCTTTTTCATCTCATCAACATCAGCTTGCCCCAACACATTTTCGTTAATCAAACGTTGGGCATACAAGGTGGCTACCGTTGGATGTTTTGCTATTTCGGCATATTGCACGGGTTGCGTGAACACAGGATCATCAGACTCATTGTGCCCATAGCGACGATAGCACCACATATCAATGAGCACATCATTCTTCACTGCTTGCCGATAAGCCATTGCCATACGCGCTGTGTGAACAACCGCTTCTGGGTCATCTCCGTTCACATGAAAAACGGGCATTTTTACAATCTTTGCCACATCTGTCGGATAAGAAGTAAACCGCGACTCACGCGGCAGGGCAGTAAATCCAATCTGATTATTTACAATAATATGGATGGTACCGCCATTGTCATATCCCTCTAAGTGAGAGAGGCAAATCGTCTCTGGCACAATACCTTGCCCCGCAAATGACGCATCGCCGTGCATCAACAAAGGTACCACGTGGTGGTGTTGAATATCTTGGCGCATTTCCTGTTTGGTATACACAATGCCTTCGATAACGGGGTTGACCAACTCCAAGTGACTGGGGTTGGGCGTGAGTCCCAGGTGCACCTTCTTATCGTCTCGTGTCACATAATCATGAGCAAAACCCATATGATATTTAACATCTCCTGACCCCTCACTGCGATCGACCTGCAACCCTTCAAACTCAGCCAACATCAGGTCATAGGGTTTCCTCATCACATGGGCCAACACATTCAATCGACCACGGTGCGGCATACCCAACACCATTTCTTCTACATCTAATGCCCCCCCCGTTTCAATAAGCGCGTGCAACATGGGAATGAGACTGTCGGCACCCTCAACAGAGAACCTTTTATAACCGATATATTTGGTATGTAAAAATTGTTCGAATTCTTCTGCTTCAAGGAGTTGGAACAAAATGGTCTTACGCTGTTCGCCCGTAAACTTGGGCCGATTTAAAGTCGGTTCCATCTGGCGCTCTAACCACTCGCGCTGGCCTTTAAACGGTATATCTGAATATTCCACACCAATAGCCTCACAATAGGTCTGGCGCAGCTTATCTAATAGATCGCGCAGCGTACCATCCGTTTGCCCTAAAAACCCACCCGTCCCCACGTGCCGATCCAAATCATCATCCGAAAAACCGTATTCCCCCAAATCGAGCGAGGGGTGGGGCGGGCGCGTATAGCTCATAGGGGCCAAATTGGCAATCATGTGGCCCCACGTGCGATAGGCATTTACCAATGAAATGGCACCCCGATCTTCCGATGGATCAGATGTCGAAACTGATCCCGCGGCTGGGCGCACCTCACCATCTGCACCCAAGTCAAATCCCGCAAAAAATGCCCGCCATCCATCGTCTACAGAGGCTGGGTCGGCTTGATATTGGGCATAGAGTTGCTCTATATATCCAACATTCGATATTTGAGAAACATCAAAAGGTGTCATGTCGTTTGTCCTTTGGCCAAAACCCTATGGGTCACGTCTCTTGTAAGACAACGCAAATCGCATCACAACAAGCGTCACCAAAAAACCCAGTGGAAAACATCTCAGATATATCTCATCCACCAACCTTTATGGTGCTCGGAAATGTAACATCCTAATTCTGTAATGTCAAGTTTAACAACCATTAAGTTCGAAACACGAAGAAACGGACACTGCGTTTTCCAAAACCCAATCTCTGTTGCCAATACACACGTAGCGCCAATGGGTCAAAAGTAATTTTCACTTGACAGAAAACCGATACCTTATGTAATTTACTGACCCATATATTATACAAACATCTTTCTATTTTCATTGAGCTTACGACCTATGAAACAAACAACCTCCCAAATTATCCGGCAGCCTCACATTGCCCCTTGGGCCTATGCCCCTACAATCCTCATAACCCTTCCCATGCTCGCGAGTCTTATTGCGGCGATTTCGATTCTAGCCCAATAACAGGCTCTTCCAACACACCCACACTTTCAAAATGCGGATAGAGCCTGTGTTTAAACACTAGGTTACCGATATTTTTATGCCTGAAGGAAATTAACAATGCCTCAAAAACACACAATCTCAGCCCTTGTTGAAAACCATTTTGGTGTTTTGTGCCGGGTCGCAGGTTTGTTCTCCAGCCGAGGTTTCAACATCGACAGCTTATCGGTTGGCGAAACCGAAGATCCCGACATCTCACGTATGACCATTGTCGTGCGGGGTGATGACAGCGTCCTCGAACAGGTAGTGAAACAACTCAACCGGATTATTGATGTCATTCGGGTTATTGATATCACCCAAGGCACCTTTATCGAGCGAGAGCTGACCCTCATAAAAGTCAAAGCCACCACCACCACCCGAACAGAAATCATCCAAATTGCCGAAGTTTTTCGGGCAAACATTGTCGATGTAAGCGCCCAGTCACTGACCATAGAGGTCACCGGACGCCATGATAAGGTGCAGGCCATCATAGGCATGTTAAATACTTACGGCATTGAAGAGATCGCACGCACCGGCACCGTTGCTCTGCTTCGTGACTCTATTCCCAAATAACAAATCGCCAGTTGTCGTGAACCGAGGAACAGACTGAATATGGCCAATGTAGATCCCAAAAATCGCGTGACTATCTTCGACACCACCCTGCGTGATGCCGAGCAGACCCCGGGTGCATCCCTCACAGTGCGTGAGAAAATCGAAATTGCACATCAGCTCGCCAAACTTAATGTAGATGTCATTGAGGCAGGCTTTCCTATCTCTTCAGAACAAGACTTCACCGCAGTTCGGCGAATAGGGCAAGAAGTCGAAGGCCCCATTGTCTGTGGTTTGTCTCGTGCAATTATGAAAGACATCGACCGCGCAGGCGAAGCACTTAAAGATGCACCCAAACCTCGCATCCATACCTTTATTGGCACCTCGCCCCATCATATATCGATGGTGGGCAAATCACCAGCCGATGTGCAACAGATGGCTGTAGATGCCGTAGAACGAGCCAAATCACATTGCGATGATGTCGAATTTTCACCCATGGACGCCGCTCGAACAGAACCTAATTACCTTTACGAAGTCATTGAAGCCACCATTGCCGCGGGTGCGACCACCATCAACATACCCGATACTGTTGGGTATGCGGTGCCCGATCAATTTGGCAGCCTCATCCACAATATCTGCAAAAAAGTACCCAATATGAGCCAAGCCGTGCTCAGTGTACATTGTCACGACGATTTGGGCATGGCCACCATCAATGCGCTTGCCGCACTCACCAATGGTGCACGCCAAGTTGAATGCACAATGAATGGCCTGGGGGAACGTGCCGGCAATACGTCTCTTGAAGAAGTGGTCATGGCCCTCATCACCCGCAGCGATTACTTTGGTTTGCATACCCACATCAAAGCCACCGAGATTGTAGCGACCAGTCGTTTGGTCAGTCGCCTAATGGGCATTGTCGTGCCGCCCAACAAGCCCATTGTGGGTGCCAATGCTTTTGCACACAGTTCGGGCATTCACCAAGACGGCGTGCTCAAAGACCGTGAAAATTTCGAAATCATGGATCCAAAATCTGTCGGATGGTCCGAGTCAAGCATTGTGCTCACAGCCCGTTCTGGCCGCCATGCCTTGCGCCATCGCCTCGAAGAGCTCGGATACAAACTCAGCCAAGAAGAGATCAACCAGGCCTACGAACGGTTTGTCAAAGTAGCCGACAAGAAGAAGGAAGTCTTCGACGACGATCTGATGGCCATTGTTGGAGACGAAATCCGCGACATTCCCGTTCGATATGAATTGGAATATCTACATACCGTCAGCGGCACCAGCACCGTGCCTTCAGCTACGGTACGCCTCAAAATTGATGGGGACACAACCGTGCAAGAATCAGCGTGGGGAGACGGCCCCGTTGATGCCACCTACCAAGCCATTAAAACGGCAGTGAAATCTGATGTCAAAGTCAGAGAATACGGCATTCGCGCCATTACAAGCGGCGCCGAAGCTTTGGGGGAAGTCACAGTTACTTTAACGGATGAGCAAAACCAAGCCAAGGGACGGGGCGTTTCTACAGATGTCATTGAAGCCAGTGCAAAAGCCTTTTTAGATGCACTCAACCGCTTGGCGATTCAGCAAAACATTCAAGAACCCGAATCAACGGTATAATTAGCCCCCACAGAGAGGATTGAAAGCGATCATGGGAAAAAGCTTATTTCATAAAGTTTGGGACACGCACGCTGTGCGCACCCTGCCCTCTGGGCAAACCCAACTGTTCATTGGTCTACACCTCATTCACGAAGTGACCAGTCCACAGGCATTCCAAATGCTCAGGGAGCGCAACCTCAAAGTCGCCTATCCAAAACTTACTTTTGCCACAGTCGATCACATTGTGCCCACCCACACAGTGGGCCGCCCTTTTGCCGATGATTTGGCTGAAAAAATGATGACTGCCATTGAACAAAATGCGAAAGAATTTGGGGTTACACTCTTTGACCTCGATGACGACCGCCAGGGTATCGTACACATCATCGGCCCAGAACTTGGCCTTACCCAACCCGGTATGACCATTGCCTGTGGCGACAGCCACACCTCAACACACGGAGCATTTGGTGCCATCGCCTTTGGCATTGGCACCTCTCAGGTGCGTGATGTAATGGCCACCCAATGTTTGGCCATGGATCCACTAAAGGTGCGCCGCATTGACGTTTCGGGCAAATTGCAAAAAGGTGTATATGCCAAAGATGTGATTCTCAACATCATTCGGAACCTGGGTGTCAAGGGCGGTGTCGGATACGCCTATGAATTTGCAGGCGAAACCCTCGAAGCGATGAATATGGAAGAGCGCATGTCCATTTGTAACATGGCCATTGAAGGGGGTGCACGTGCTGGGTATATCAACCCAGATCAAACAACCTATGACTACCTCAAAGGCCGTCCAGAAGCCCCACAGGGTGAAGCCTTTGACCGCGCCGTTGAATGGTGGAAATCTATGGCATCAGACAGCGACGCCGATTACGATGACGTATATGAACTCGACGGTGCCGCCTTAGAACCCACCATTACTTGGGGCATTACACCCAGCCAGGCCGTTTATGTGACCGAAAAGATTCCCGCTCTCACAGATTTACCCGATGATGAACGACACCTAGCAGCAGAAGCCTACGAATATATGGGTTTGAAACCCAATGCCCCTATAGCGGGCATGCCCATCAATGTTGCATTTATCGGTTCGTGTACCAATGGTCGCATCTCCGACTTACGCGAAGCCGCAAAAATTGTCAAAGGCCACAAAGTATCAGCCCACGTCAAAGCGCTCGTAGTTCCCGGTTCAAAAGCTGTGCTGAGAGCCGCCGAGGCTGAAGGGCTACACGAAATATTCATAGAGGCTGGTTTTGAATGGCGAGGGGCAGGTTGCTCCATGTGCTTGGCCATGAACCCCGACAAGTTGCAAGGCAATGAAGTATGTGCGTCATCAAGCAACCGCAACTTCAAAGGCCGCCAAGGCAGCCCCACGGGCCGCACGTTATTGATGAGTCCTGCTATGGTCGCAGCAGCAGCACTTGCCGGTGAAGTTTCCGACGTCCGCACATTGTTGAATTGAAAGGCTAAACTATGAGTGAAATCGTATCCATGGTTCAATCTGTTGAAGGCCGCGCAATTCCTATTCGTGGCAACGACATTGATACCGATCGCATTATTCCAGCACGATATCTACGCGCCATTACTTTTGAAGGTTTGGGCGAATACGCGTTCGAAGACGATCGCAAATCGAACCCCGACCATCCATTTGACAAAGCCGAATTTCAGGGTGCAAGCGTTTTGATTGCCAATGGCAACTTTGGCTGTGGATCATCTCGGGAACACGCCCCCCAAGCATTACAACGCTGGGGTATCCAAGCCCTTGTGGGAGAGTCTTTTGCCGAAATATTCCAAGGCAACTGTACGGCCATGGGCGTGCCATGTCTCACGGCCTCTGCCGCTGATATCACCAAAATCCAAGACGCGGTCACACAAAACCCGCAACAAGAGCTCAGTGTAGACCTCAAGACCCGCAAACTCACCTGCGGCGACCTCGAAATCGATTTGAAAATCCCCGATGGCAACCGCCTCCAGCTGATTGAAGGCGCTTGGGATGCCACAGGCATGTTGCTCGAAGGCCAAGAGGCGGCAAAAGGGATCGCAGAAAAATTACCCTATGTATCAGGCTTTTAAAACTTAGGCCTGCTTTTGCAGGCTTTTTTTAGATCTAAAACTTATGCAAACAAAATATTACACAGACAGGAGCCATCATCCGGGCGGTTATCTCCGCCCGGTGGTTATTGGTTTGGGCAATTAGAAGTCTTGTGTCAAAACGTTTGGTGTCCACAATTCTCAACCCCTTGCTAAAAAATGATTTGGCAAGTACAGCACCTCACGGTTCTCAACACGAAAATCCCAAACCAAAGGAAAACGACCATGGCTGATCTTATACAAATATACGACTCCACACTTCGAGACGGTGCCCAAGCCGAGGGCATCTCATTTTCGGTTGAAGACAAAGTCTTAATAGCCCAAAAGCTTGATGATCTGGGTGTACACTATATCGAAGGTGGCTGGCCAAATCCAACCAATCCCAAAGACCTCGAATTCTTCAAACGTGTTTTGGATATAGAATTTAAGAACGCCAAAATCTCCGCCTTTGGCAGCACCAGAAGAGCCAACAATCCTCCAGAAGATGATGCCACATTATCTACGCTGCTCAAAGCAGGCACCAAAGTCACCTGTATTTTTGGTAAAACTTGGACCCTGCACGTCACGGATGCATTGAGAATCACTTTAGATGAAAATCTGAAAATCATTCAAGACTCTTGTGCCTGGTTAAAAGAAAATGGCCGTGAAGTTGTTTATGATGCAGAGCACTTTTTTGATGGGTATAAAGCCGATGCAAACTATGCGTTAAATACGCTCTTCGCGGCCCAAGAAGGCGGCGCAGAAATCCTCGTCTTATGCGACACCAATGGCGGCACACTTCCCACAGAAGTTCGTGACATCATCACAGCCATTCAACCCAAGCTCGAAGTGCCCTTGGGCATTCACACACACAATGACGCGGGTATGGCAGTGGCCAACAGCATCATCGCCATCGAATTGGGCGCAATCCAAGTACAAGGCACTTTTAACGGGTATGGCGAACGGTGCGGCAATGCAAACTTATGCTCGGTTATCCCCAATATCGAATTAAAACTTGAAAAAAAAGCCATTGGTGCCGAAAACTTGGTCAAATTGATGGAAGTCTCCCGCTTCGTCAGCGAAGTGGCCAATGTCTATCACGACCATCGCCAAGCCTATGTGGGTGAAAGTGCGTTTGCGCACAAAGGCGGTGTTCATATTGATGC
>JBLHJX010000188.1:0-10342 GCA_047619225.1 Candidatus Latescibacterota bacterium | reverse complement strand
GGTCAAAGATGTTTTCAAAGTCTTTTTCACGCGTTTGCATTTTTTTGTGAATACTATAAAAATTCTTTGGGCGTCCGGTGATTTCCGCCCGGATTTTGGCCTTATCCAAAGCCTCTTGAAGGGGCATGCGCACCTCTTCAATGTAAGCTTCACGTTCTCGGCGTTTGTGATAAATTTTCTCTTGAATAGAACGATAGGATTTGGGATCAAGCCATTTGAGTGCAAGGTCTTCTAATTCCCACCGTATGCGTGCGACTCCCAAACGGTGTGCAAGAGGGGCATAAATGTCTAAACTTTCTTGGGCCATGCGCGTTTGGGTTTCGGGGGGCAGCGCATCAAGGGTACGCATGTTGTCTAGGCGGTCGGCAAATTTGATGAGGATGACGCGCAGATCGTGTACCATAGAGAGAAACATTTTTCGAAAATTTTCGGCTTGCTCGGCCTCACGCGATTGGAATGTGAGATCTTTAATTTTAGTGACACCATCTACGAGGCTCACAATGTGGTCATTAAATTCAGTTTCAATTTGAGTGAGTGTGGCTGTGCCGTGCCCAACCGTGTCGTGCAAAAGACCTGCGGCAAGGGTTGTGGTGTCTTGGTGCAGGTCGATGAGAATGGTTGCAACTTCAAGTGCATGTTCTATATAGGGTTGTTCGGATTTTCTAAATTGGCCTTCGTGGGCGACAACGGCAAACTGATACGCCTTTTCTAAGAGGCTTGCATTGTGGTTGGGTTGGGTTTTGAGGGCTTTTTGAAGAAAGGTTTGGAAGGCTTCTGCTGAGGCGTTTGTGTTTGGTGGGTGGGTCACAAAGGGCTCCCTGTCCAATACGTTGGGTTTACCTGGGTCTCCAGTAATATACTTTATTTTTCTTTTAAATACCAGACGTGAAAATAAAAACTGGGCGGTCAAAAAGACCGCCCAGTTTGAAGAAACACACTAAGCCCAAATAATCAGACCCATATCGTATGCACAGATCAAGTCTTCGTGGTGTGGTAATACGCGCGTGGTATAACCCCATTGGCCGTTGATCTTTAGCGGAATATCTACGACATAAACTTGTGTGCCATCGTCCTCGGTTTTGGAAAACGTCATAGGGGTGGTTATGCCCGCCTCAATTTCACCATTTGCACCAATATGCCCGTGATATAATTCAACCTGTAAATCAGTTTCTGACAGATCACCAGGGGTTAACTTGAGGGTGGCACTGAAAGTATCTCCTATACGCGAGGTCGTAAGGTCTTGTGCTTCTACAGATTGAATATGCACCTGTGGCCAAACTTTGATGACACGCTGTTTCCATTGGGCAAGGGCCATGGCTCGGTTTGCCTTATTTGCCGAGAGCGTTTGTTGGCGTGCATGGGCAGAAAGGTAAAAGCGTTCGGCGTATTCTTGTACCATACGATGTGTGTTAAATTGGGGACACAAGGCACTCATTGCATTCTTCATGCGTGCAACCCACCCCCGTGGCAGGTCGTCTGCACCTCGGTCATAAAAGAGGGGAACAGCTTCTTTTTCGAGAATGTTATAAAGATCACTGGCTTCCACTTCGTTTTGATAGGCTTGGTCTTCATATTCTTCGCCGTGACCAATGGCCCAGCCCACATCAAGTTGGTACGCTTCATCCCACCATCCATCGAGCACGCTGAGATTTAATGCGCCATTGGCGACAGCCTTCATACCACTTGTGCCGCTGGCTTCTAATGGTCGTAGGGGGGTGTTGAGCCAAATATCAACCCCTTGGACCAAATAACGGGCCACACACATGTCGTAGTTTTCTATAAAAACGAGCCTTCGGTGTAAATGCTGTTGTTGGGTCAGTCGATATATCTCTTGAATGAGCTCTTTACCTGCGTGATCACGCGGATGCGCTTTGCCTGCAAAAATGATTTGTACTGGGCGGTCTTTGTGGTTGAGTATATTGGCAAGGCGCTCAATGTCGTGAAAAAGGAGGGTTGCACGTTTGTATGTGGCAAACCGACGTGCAAACCCTATGGTTAGGGCACCCGGGTTGAGCACTTCATCGGCACGGGCAATTTCGATGGGTGAAGCAGATTCACGTTGGAGTTGTTGACGCAATCTGGTGCGCGCAAAAGCGACCAGTCGTTCACGACGCCGTTCATGTACGTGCCATAGCTCTTCGGGAGGGATGTCGTTGATGAGTTGCCAGATCGTTTGGTCTTGTGGTTCTTCCAATCTGCGTGGACCAAGATAATTGTCTTGTAAACTTCGCATTTGATGGGAGATGTGCGAGGAAATGTGGATCCCATTGGTGATGGATGTAATGGGTATTTCTTCTTCAGGCACGTTGGGCCAGAGCCCTTTCCACATCTCACGGGATACTTTGCCGTGCAATTTGCTGACGCCATTGCGATAGCTTGCAAAGCGCATGGCCAAAACGGTCATGTTAAATCCGCTGCTGGTATGGGTTGGGTCTGCTTGCCCTAAGGCTATAAGAGCGGGTAAAGACAAGCCTAATTCTTGCGCGTATGATTTGAAATATTTTTCGATGAGGGCCGGTGGAAAGACATCGTGACCTGCTGGGACGGGCGTGTGGGTGGTAAACACGTTGCCAGCGGTTGTGCTTTCGGTGGCTTGTTCAAAGGAATAACCATCTTCTATCATGGACTGACGAATGCGTTCGATGGCCAAAAAGGCCGAATGGCCTTCATTCATATGGCAGACGGTTGGACGTTGTTTGAGCGCGTCAAGCGCACGCAAGCCACCAATGCCCAATAGAATTTCTTGCCGCAATCGCATTTCGTCATCGCCGCCGTATAGTTGGCTTGTGATTTCGCGGATGCGAGGAGGGTTTTCTTCAAGATTGGTATCGAGTAAAAAGAGGGAAATACGGCCCACGTTTACGAGCCAAATGCGTACGCGTGCCTCACCATCGGGATAGGACACGGTTACGGTAAGGTCGTTGCCCTGGTCGTCTTGAACGCGTTGCACGGGCATCGTGTAAAAATCATTTCCTCTATAATCTTCTTGTTGCCAGCCATCGTTGTTGAGGTATTGGCTAAAATAACCGTTTTGATATAAAAGCCCCATCCCGACAAATGGAAGCCCTAAGGTATTGGCCGATTTGATATGGTCCCCTGCCAAAATCCCCAACCCCCCTGAGTAAATGGGCAAACTTTCTGACAGACCAAATTCTGCCGAAAAGTAAGCCACCCGCATGTCTGTTACTTCGTGTTTGTGGGTGCGTGCAAACCAAGTTTCGTTCTCTAAAAAAGCTTTTAAAGAAGCTGTGGCGCGTTTGAGATGGGCCATGAACCCCGGGTCTTCAGCGAGTTGTTCTAAGCGTTCTTGTGAAACTTCCCCAAGCAAACGCACGGGGTTGTGATAGACTTGTTCCCAACGTTCTCGGTCGATTCGTCGAAAAACTTCGATGGTATCTGGGTCCCAACACCACCGCAGGTTATAAGCCAACCATTCTAAATTTTCGATGGCTTTAGGCAATGAGGGTTTGACTATAATGGTTGATAAAGGTTTCATACGTTTTTGAGCTCTCCGATGAAAATGTGATGTGCATCCGAAGAAGTGAATGTATAGAAGTCGGTGTTTTTAGGCAAGTGTCAGATAGAACAATATAGGGTGGCGGTGTTTCTTTTGTGTTTGGTTGGCGTTTCAGGTCTGTTAAATCGAAAAAAACCGCCCAAAGGCGGTTTTAATAGAAGGTTTATGGCATAAGTTGAACGGGCGATAGATAAATCATCTGTATTAGGGTTGCTTGTTGTCTTTTTTTTCTTGTGTGGTTTGTTGCCTGCGTCGGCGGGCCAGTTCGCGCATGTCGGTCACTTGGTCTGATTCATCGACGATTTCTTTGCCTAAGATTTCTTCTAACACATCTTCAAGGGTGAGTATGCCCGATAGACCACTGTATTCGTCAATAACAACAAAAAGGTGCTGGCGTTGTTCGAGGAACATTTGTAAGATGCGATCTAAGGTATGGGTTTCTGCCACAAAATGTACGGGGCGCATGAGTTCTGATAGGGTGCGGTTGTCTTTGTCGTCGGTTAGAGCGACCAACATGTCTCGCCGGAGCACGATGCCAACAATATCTTCAAAACCTTCGCTGTAAACAGGGATGCGGCTGTGTGCCCAAAAACCTTTTTGATTTCGGGCTTCTTCAAGGGTAAGCGCTTCGGGTAATGAAAAGACCACAGTACGGGGCGTCATCACATCGGCTGCTGATTTGGACTTAAGCGAAAGGATATTTTGGATCACACCAGCTTCTGTGGGATCTATGGAACCACTTCGACGGCCCAAGCGAGCAAGTGAGATGAGTTCTTCATCTGAAATGTCTTGTTCTTTCTGTTCTTTGGCAACCAACCGCGTTGCCAAACGGCACAGGATGATAAAGGGTGTAAACACCCAAACGAGCACTTGCAATGGCTGCGCAATAAAGGTGGCGATTGGGCGAGCATAAACCACGCCAATGGTTTTGGGAATAACCTCGGCAAACAAGAGAATGGCAAGGGTAAAGGCTGCCGAGAAGAGATATTCTTCAATAGAATCTTTGCCAAGAATGTTGCCTGCAATAATGCCCGCCAGACTTGCACCGCCTGTGTTGGCTATGGTATTGAGAGATAAGATGGCAGAAATAGGGCGGTCGACATGGGCGCGCAATCGGCGTAAGGTTTGCCCCGATTTTTGGCCAGCTTGCGCGAGGGATTCTATGTGGCTTCTGGGGACGGAATAGAGGACGGCTTCAAATAACGAACATGTCGCTGATATGATGACGACAGCAAGGACGACAATAAAAAGCTCTATCACTTGAATACACTCCTGCCCCGTGGGGCTTAAATGGATACTTTATGAGATGTTGGTATATATGTTTATTTAAGCATAAATACTTATCCGTCAAGGGATTTGGATGCAGGTAGGTTAGTTAATTTAGACACACAGACCAGTTTCTCCTTGCCAGAGACCTTTTAAAAGGCTAAATTACCGAGGTTGTTTAAATGTGTGGTACTGTCCACAAATACTTGTTTATTATATCCTTATGAAATACAAAAAAATTAAATACGATACAGTGCGTGAGGTCTCCTTTGCACCTGAAGACATTGCGCGGTTATCAGATGCACTTCAGGAGCAAGATGTGCCTTGCCATTTTAGCCATTTGATGGCCAGTCGGCCAGATCCTGTTCGGTTGGCTCAAGTGAAAGATGTGATAGAAACGGCTGTTTCTGGGCGCAAATATGAGGTTTTGTTGCTTCGGTCACAGGGCAAAACCTATTCTGAAATTTCCTTGGTGCTTGAGATCTCAAAAAGTGCAGTACAACATCATTATCGGCGTGCGGTGCATCAAGTGCGTTTGGCTTTGGGATTGGCCCCACCCTCGGAACACGTGTATGATGTTTCTGAGGCTCCAATTTAACTTTTTTAGTTGATCTTGTTCTCATAAGTATCAGGTCTGCATTTGCAGCCTGTTTTTTTTTTGCTTTTTTACTCCCGTAGCGTTATGGAAACTTACATGTAATGGGTGTCTTTTCCCTTGTCTTTGTGCTGTTCATATGTATCTTTGAGCATTATAAAAAGAACAGAATCCAAAATTTAGAATCCAGAGTCTACAATCCGTGCTTTTTGATTCAAGATTCTTAATTCGTGTTTTATCGAAAGGAGCTTTTCATGGCTGTGTTTATGCATACCCGCATTCGGGTGAGCGATCTGGACAAATCGATTCAGTATTATTGCGATCATTTTGGTTTTTTGTTAAAAAGCCGAAGTGACAAGTCTCCTGCAGGCAATCAGGTATGTCATTTGGAGTTGCCAGGTAATGCGCACACTTTGGAGCTGACCTATTCGGATGATTACGAATTGAATGTGCCAGAAGATTTGATGCATTTTGCTATTGGTGTGCCCGATTTGATCGCGTTTTGCGATGTTTTGGAAAAGAACGGGCTTGAAATTTGGCCAGGCGATTGGCGTGAAACATTTCCTCAAGGACGCAAGATGGCATTTGTTGATGATCCTGATGGGTATGAGATTGAACTTTTAGAACGTGCAGAAGCCTAATTAAATAAAATGGCAAAGGTTAAGAATCACGAATCTGATATCTGAATAAGGGTTCGTGATTCTTACTTTTGATGACTCTTTATGTTGCCCCATTTGTGTATTCGTCTTGCAACTGTTACCGATTTGATCCCGTTAAGTACGCTGGTTCAAGAGGTTTTTGATACCCGTGAATGTGGTGCGTTTTTTCAGGCGCACTGTGGGTCAACGATACCAAAGGTGTGCCTAGAAGGCACCCTAATTGCCGAACAGCGCGGTGTGATTGTCGGTTTTCTGCTTTGGGGACAGGATGAGTTCTTGGGGGTCGTTACGGGCATTGGTGTGCGCCTGACACATCGACGGTTTGGGGTTGCGTCTTTGTTGGTGGAAACGGCGGTCGAAAAAATGCACACCGATGGTTTGCGCGTGTTGGATGTGGTATGTGATGCTCATATAGGACCCTGTTTTGCTCTGTTTGAAAAGCACAAGTTTCGAGTTGTGGAATATGAAGGTTCCCGCGTTTTGTTAACACGACGCCTTGTGGGTGGGCGCACCCGTGGAGATGGGTTTCATGCCTGAAGATCCGTTGCCTTTTCATGATTTGATGTTGGACACAACTGTGTGGACTTCGTGGACACCCCGCGAAGAAATAGCGCCTGCATTTGAGGTGGCGCCACACGGTGGTTTGGGTGGTCGGCCCGTGTTGGTTATTCAGGGCAATGACAATGCTTTGTCTTGTGGGTGTTGGCAATTGGCGTTGCCCCATTTGAAAAGTGGGCAACACTATCGCATCGAAGCCTCTTTTTCTACTGCGGGTGTGATTGCACCGGGAAAATCTGTACGGGCCATCTTGATCCACGGCGATCAACAATTTTATGGGCAATTAGACCCTGTAAGTAAAAAAGAGGGTTGGCACCGGTTGTGTTTTGATTGGGTTCAGGAAGATGCCATCCAAGGGTTAACACTTCGCCTCTTTTTGGCATGGTCTGCCAAAGGATTGGTGCGCTGGGGTGAGGTTCGGTTATTTGATCTGACGGGGCATTTGGAAACCCCGACAAATCGGGTGCGTTTGGCCGCGATATCAGGGAACCCCGAAAAACCAGAATCACCTGCCCAATGTCTCGATTTTTATGCCGAGCGCATCGATGCGATTGACGGACATGTTGACCTCATTTGTTTGCCCGAATTGATCAATACGACGCGTTTGCCTGGCGATCCAACAAATTGGGCAGAACCGATTCCTGGGCCAACATCGGAACGGTTGTCGGCCATTGCTCAAGAACGCGGCACCTATATTGGCGCAAGTATTCTTGAGCGTCAGGGCGAAGCGATTTATAATACGGGATTTTTGATTGATCGCAGCGGTGGGTTGGTTGGCAAATATCGCAAGACACAACTGACACTGAACGAAGGGCTGCTGCGTGGTTGTGCCCCTGGCAATGAATTGCCCATTTTTCATACTGATTTTGGTGTGGTCGCCTATATGATTTGTTATGATGGGCACTACCCCGAAGTGGCACGTGTCTTGGCACTTAAGGGTGCCAAAGTGATTCTATTTTCAAATATGGGCGATGCACGTGAAGGCGGTTCTGTATGGGAACCTATGGTGCGAACACGGGCCGTGGATAATCAGGTGCATATTGTGGCGGCGGTAAACAGTGGACGTTCTTGTGTGGTAAGCCCTAAGGGTGACTTGTTGGCAATGACAGATCGCACGGCAGGGTCGATTGCTGTGGCAGATTGTGATATGGATGCGAGCGTGTGTGATTTTACAAAACGCCCGATTTATGGTCGTTATGATCAGTTGCGTCGGGCAGATTTGTTTGGGGATTTGGGAAAGCATTTTTGGGATTCGGTTTAATTACGGGTGTCGGTATAGGAGTTGATTATGCCTAAAACAGTTGTAACTGGTGGATCGGGCAAGGTGGGGTGGTGGACGGTTCAAGAATTGGTCGCCGCAGGACATGAGGTGCTGGCAATAGACAAGGTGCCGCCTAAAGAACCTTTGCCTAAAGGCGCGAAATATTGGCCTGTGGAATTTTTAAATTTGGGTGAAGTTTATCAAGCCATTACCGGTGCCGATTATGTGTGCCATATTGGTGCGATACCCAGCCCAACGGGTTTTCCGGGTGCGACGACATTTCAAAATAATACCATTGCGACATACCATGTTTTTCAAGCATCTGCAGATAGTGGGGTAAAAAAGATCATTTATACCTCAAGTGAAATGGTTTATGGTTTTTTAGACGGGCAAAGAATGGTACCTGACTATTTGCCTGTTGATGAGAAGCACCCTACAGCCCCACAAGGCCCGTATGGTTTGTCGAAAAAGATGGGGGAAGACATTGCCGAGATGTTTTGTCGGAACAACGATTTGTGTGCTGCCAGTTTCCGTTTGGCCAATGTAAGATCTCCTGGTAATTATGATATCTATCCCGACCGGCGTAAAAATGCTGTGCGTCAGGCTGGTGGTTTGTGGAGTTATGTGGATGCGCGGGATGTGGGACAAGCCTGTGTCAAGTTTTGGGAATCTGATTTGTCTGGACATACTGTGTTTAACTTGTCTGCAGCGGATAATTGGCTGGATGTGCCTGTTGAAGAGGTCAAGGCAGATTCGAGCTATGCAAGCGTACCGAGTAAAGATGGATTTGCGGGCAGTGCGACGGGCTGGGACATTTCAAAAGCACGTGATTTATTAGGATATGAACCCAAGTATTCCTGGCGTGATCATCTCTAAAATGAATATGCCTATCAATCTGTTATTGGCAGATTTTGATTGCCGGGCATTTTATGTCGTTCACGGGTTTTTATGAAAATATGGACTCTGCCGTTGATTGGTTTTATCTTGCTGGTGGTAACGGTTGCTGTGATTTATTGGTTGCTCAAACCACCCCCTGGCATATTGGTGATTCGCACGATACCTGCAGGTGTGCAGGTATCCCTTGATGGGCGTGTGGTGAGCACCACGGTTGATACGGGCTTGGTCATTGTGATTGAGAAAACGGAGCATCGTTTTTTAGAGCTGTCTCGGCCTGGGTATGAAACAGATACCAGCACCATTTGGGTGGCTCCTGATCAGAGGTTGGAGCTTGATGTGGTGATGCGCCCGCCGGGCATGGCGTGGATTCGGGGTGGAGAATTTGTGATGGGGTGGGGTGAGGGGGCTTATAACGAAAAACCTGAACATAAGGTGCACCTCAACCCGTATTATATGGATCGAACGGAAGTGACCGTATCGGCATTTCGTGGTTATCGACCAGATTATCGGCCCGCATTTGCTGGAGACAGTTTGCCAGCCACGGATATCTCTTGGGAAGAGGCATATGCATATTGTGAGTCTATGGGCAAACGTTTGCCTACAGAAGCCGAGTGGGAGCGTGCATGTCGAGGTGCGCAAGGATATGCTTTTGCGTATGGGATGGCATATGATGTGAACAAGGCAAGAACGGGTTTGGCATTGGATGTTGGACCTGTGGCAGTGAATGGGCTTACACCGGGGGCAAGTGGGCTTTTGGGGATGACGGGCAATGTATGGGAATGGTGTGCCGATTGGTATGGACGGGATACGTATCAACAGCGTTTGAAAGGTCATTTTAACGGCCCTCCACAAGGGGACCAACATGTTTTACGTGGTGGGGCTTGGTATAGCAATGCACAAGCTGCGCGGTGTACGCACAGACCTGGCAATGTAAAAAAAACGCGCGATCCAAGTTTTGGATTCAGATGCGCGCGTGATTTGGAGTGAGTGTATGGCAACAATTTTGGTTGTAGATGATGACGTACATATTTGTCAATTGGTGCAAGATTTTTTTGGTGGTTTAAAAGGTCATACCGTTTATATGGCCCATAACTCTGATGATGCGGTTGCCATTGTGCAGGAATACCACCCCAAGTTGGCTTTGCTAGACATTATGATGCCAGGGGTCCACGGTGTTGAGGTTTTGCGGCGGATTAAGCGTGTTGACCCCGATATCAAAGCCATTATGATTACTGCGGTTGATGACAAAGATATTGCCAGTGAAGCTATGGCTGAAGGGGCTGCTGATTACGTGACCAAACCTCTCGATTTGAATTATCTTGATGCACTGGTTACATTTCAAGTAATGGATTCCTAGATGGCTGAGTCGTTAGACATCAAAGTGATCTCCGAGCATGTCGTGCCCAAGGGCGAAGGTGTCACGTTTCGTGCTTTGGTGTTTGGCTTGGGTATTGTTTTGTGGATTGTGTTTTGGAATTCGCACGCCGAATATTTGGCACACACATCTCGGATGAATATCAGTCATTTTCCGATGGTGTTGTTGTGTACGTTTGTGTTGGTGGTGTTGGGCAACCAGGCGGTGCGTTGGG
>JBLHJX010000187.1:0-10369 GCA_047619225.1 Candidatus Latescibacterota bacterium | reverse complement strand
GACGGTTTGGTAGATTGCGAATCAGTCTTAACGCGCGTAGCGAGTCATCAACGAATCGAAGTGCGCAATGGTTTTGGATGGTAGGACGTGGTTCGTCTATCTGATTTTTCTCCTTGATTTCAATCTGCTTTTAGGATATTTTGAAAACCCAATTCGTTGACCTTTTGAACTTCCTGACAGGGGTGGTGTGATGCGTGGTTCGTATTTCTTTGCCGACCGATTCTATGTCGGCTTTCTTTTTGCACTGTTTGTTTTTAGTGGATGTGAATATTTCCAGCCCGAAGAGCGCGCGTTGACTTATGTGACTGCTACAGTGCTCAATTTGCGCGATAAACCAACAACAAAGTCCAATGTGGTGGCAAGATTGAAACGTGGACAGGAATTGGTTGTGGTTGAAAAAGGAGATCCGTGGTTGCAAGTACAGGTTGGTGACAAGACCGTGGGGTGGGTTCATGGCAATTACTTGGGAGATGCTGCGGCTGTCCGCGCAGCGTTGCAAACAGACTTGGCGCATCGTTCCAGTACAAACAAATCCCGTGTACGGCAGCGCCCGTCTCAAACATCACAAAGGACAACATCTTCTAAGATGTCAATTGATGGAATGCTTGTGGGTTTACCAGACGATTTACCTTTAGAAGAGATGGATCTTTTAGAAGGTCAACCACGCCATATGGGCGCTGGTGCAGGTGGGCAAGTGGTGGTTGAGTTTTGGGGGCAAGAAGCCGATTTACAACGGTCCGAAATGATGGTGTCTACCGTGGATGTTTCAGATGCCGATTTGCGTCGCAATGCCGATTTGGTACGGCAATTTGTGCAAAACGCTGTTTCTCAATGGAAACGTGACACAGATTGGGTGGTAGATTTTTTACAAGGCCTTTCGAGCAAAGACAAAGGCGAAGGCGGGTTTGATACCAAAAGCAAAACCGTGCGTTTTCTATTTGTGAAACCTTTGGGTGTTATTCGGGTGACCATCGAAAAAACCTGATCGCTGTTAAAAAAAGTAAGTCGCCGAAGGCAAAAAAGGGGAGACGATAAAATCGTCTCCCCTTTTTCTTTTCATGACAAGCCCTACTTACTTCTTCTCATCATCCACCACCTCAAATTCAGCATCCACAGCACTGTCATCTGCGCCGTCTGCCCCGGGTGCTTCTTGATCCGGTTCTGCGCCAGGCGCTCCTTCACCTTCGGCAGCAGCTTGCTGATAGAGTTCACTCGCAACCGCATGCCAAACCTGCGTGAGGTTTTCATTGGCTGTTTTGATACTCTCTGCATTGTCGCCTTTAAGCGCTTCTTTGACTTTTTCAACAGCTTCGGTGACTTTGGCCTTCGACTCTTCGCTGACTTTGTCACCCATTTCTTCAAGTTGTTTTTCCGTTTGATGCACTTGTTGCTCGGCTTGATTCTTGGTCTCAACCGCTTCGCGTTTCAGTTTGTCTTCAGCGGCATTGGCCTGCGCATCATTTACCATCTTTTCAACTTCCTCATCCGAAAGACCCGAAGAGGCCTCAATGCGGATGTTTTGCTCTTTGCCGGTGCCTTTGTCTTTGGCAGCAACATTCATAATGCCATTGGCGTCAATATCGAAGGTGACTTCAATTTGAGGCACTCCGCGAGGTGCTGGTGGAATGCCATCCAGGTGAAAGCGACCAATCGTACGGTTGTCAACGGCCATTTCACGTTCGCCCTGAATCACATGAATTTCTACCGAGGGTTGGCTGTCGGCTGCTGTCGAAAAGACTTCTGTCTTTTTCGATGGAATGGTTGTGTTGCGTTCAATCAGTTTGGTCATCACACCACCGAGGGTTTCAATACCCACAGACAATGGCGTAACATCGAGCAAGAGTACGTCCGTAACCTCACCGGCCAATACACCCGCTTGGATAGCTGCGCCAAGGGCTACCACTTCATCGGGGTTTACGCCTCTGTTGGGTTCTCTACCAAAAAGCGCTTTCACTGTTTCCTGAATTTTGGGTATGCGCGTGCTTCCCCCCACCAAGATGACTTCGTTAATCTCAGAAGTAGACAAACCGGCATCTTTAATGGCTTGCAGACAAGGCTGTTTGGTGCGCTCGACCAACTCATCAACCAATTGTTCAAATTTGGCGCGTGTGAGGGTCACGTTTAAGTGCTTAGGCCCTGATGCATCTGCCGTAATAAAGGGCAGATTTACATCTGTTGATGCAGAGCTAGACAATTCACACTTGGCTTTTTCAGCGGCTTCTTTTAAGCGTTGCAATGCCATAGGATCTTTGCGCAGGTCAACACTATTTTCTTTCAAAAATTCTTCAGCCAACCAATCGATGAGACGTTGATCAAAGTCATCTCCACCCAAGTGGGTATCTCCATTGGTGGATTTCACTTCAAAAACACCATCGCCCAATTCGAGAATAGAGATGTCAAACGTGCCACCACCCAGATCATAAACGGCGATTTTTTCATCGCCTTTTTTGTCCAAACCATAAGCCAAAGCTGCGGCTGTGGGTTCGTTGACAATGCGCAACACTTCGAGGCCAGAAATTTTGCCAGCGTCTTTGGTGGCTTGACGTTGTGCGTCGTTAAAATAAGCAGGCACTGTGACCACGGCTTGGGTGACGGGTTCACCTAGGTAATCTTCGGCAGTTTGCTTCATTTTTTGAAGGATCATCGCCGAGATCTCTGGTGGCGTAAAGGTTTTGTCATCTAATTCCACAGCCGCCAAGTTACCCATACCACTGACAACTTTATAGGGTACTTCTGTTATTTCCGTGCTCACTTCATTGTATTGACGTCCCATGAATCGTTTAATGGAGTAAATGGTTTTACCAGGGTTGGTGACTGCCTGACGTTTGGCCACTTGACCCACCAAACGTTCACCGTCTTTTGCAAATGCAACAACAGATGGCGTCGTACGACCACCTTCAGCGTTGGGAATCACAACAGGGTCGCCGCCTTCCATCACAGCCACACACGAGTTTGTGGTTCCTAAATCGATACCGATTACTTTTCCCATCGTTTAAACTCCTTTTGAATGTGACGCTTTATGCAGCGTCTTTTTTTGAAGGCTTTTTTGTCTCTGGCTTTTTTGTCTCTGATGTCTTGGCATCGGATGTTTTGCTTTCGGTCTTGCTGCCAGATGAAGAGTCAGAGTCTTTTTTTGCAGCACTTTTATAATTGTCGCTGCGGTAGTCTGTAATGTAAAAACCAGAACCTTTAAAGAGCAATCCGGCGCCACCACTGATGAGGCGTTGCACTTTGCGTTTGCCACATTCAGGGCATTTGCGAATCGGTTTTGCTGTTATGGAGTGAAATGCTTCAAACTCATGTTCGCAGTCGGGGCAGGCATATTCATAAGTTGGCATAACATGACCTTTTTAGGGTTGATGAGTTGACATAAGCTACGGACGTGTTTCTCTTGAGCAACATGTATACCATGTTTGTGATTGTTTTTAAATTCAATACAATCAAATAGTTATAATATATTTATGTCTGGCGCCAAAGGTTTCTGTGCAATTCTTGCATCCATTTTGTCATATGCTTCGCCATATTGGCAGTCGTTGGGCATGAAAAAAGCGAATTGCCTGACAGATGCAATTCGCTGGATTAAAATAGGTAAGACGTGAAACGTAAGGGGTAAGAGGTCTAAAGGCGGTAAGAAGCGAGACGTAAGAGGTCAAATCTTTGGCTTTTCACGTCTCGCTGACTTTATGCTGCGCCTTTGACTGCTTTTACCACACCTTCGGCCGCTTCTTGGAGCCGGCGTGCAACTGTGAATTCAAGGCCCGAGTTTTCTAAAATTTTGGCACCTTCTTCAGCGTTGGTACCCTGAAGGCGAATAACGAGCGGTACGTCAATGGTCATGGATTTCAAGGCAGCGACCACACCTTCGGCCACAAGGTCGCAACGCACAATGCCACCAAATATGTTGATGAGTACCGCCTTCACATCTTTATCGGATGTAAGAATTTGGAAGGCATTTTTGACGCGTTCAACATTGGTGCCGCCACCCACGTCGAGAAAGTTAGCTGGCGATGAGCCTGCGTGTTTGATAATGTCCATGGTGGCCATTGCAAGACCTGCGCCGTTGACCATACAACCGACTTCGCCATCGAGTTTGATGTAGTTGAGTGCAAATTCTGAAGCTTCCACTTCAAGGGGATCTTCTTCGTCTGTGTCGCGCAGTGCCAGAAGGTCGGGATGGCGATAGAGGGCATTGTCATCGAAGTTCAATTTGGCATCTAAAGCCAATACATCGCCTTGTTTTGAAACGACGAGGGGGTTGATTTCGGCCAACGAGCAGTCGGTTGCCACATAGGCTTTGTAGAGGGCAGAGATGAATGCCACACCTTGTTTGATTTGGTCGCCTTCAAGACCCAAGTCCATGGCGAGACGGCGTGCTTGGAAGGGCAGCAAACCCACACCTGGATGTATGACTTCTTTGAGGATCTTTTCGGGTGTTGTGGCGGCCACTTCTTCAATGTTCATACCACCGGCTTGTGATGCCATGATCACAAGCCGTGATTGGGCGCGGTCGAGCACAATGCCAAGGTAGAGTTCGCGATCAATATCGGTTCCTTCTTCTACCCAAACAAATTTTACTTTTTGACCCCCCGGGCCTGTTTGAGGTGTGATGAGGTCCATGCCGAGAATATCTGAAGCTGCCTGTTTGGCTTCTTCAGGGTTTTTGACGACTTTGACACCGCCGCCTTTGCCACGTCCACCAGCGTGTATTTGAGCTTTGACCACCACCGTACCGCCAAGGTCTTTGGCAATTTGTTCGGCTTCTTCGGGGGTGGTTGCCAACCCCCCCTTGGGAACGGGTACGCCAAAGGTTTTGAGGACTTCTTTGGCTTGGTATTCGTGAATTTTCATGTGGGGCTCCTTAATCTGATATGTGTTTGGGTTGGGAGCTTTTACGGCGTTCAGTTATTGGTTTTATTCCCCCTTTAGGGGCTAGGGGCCTTTATTTCCTTAAGTCTTCCCCAGTCATATCGGCGGGTTTGTCAATGCCAAGTAAACCGAGGAGTGTTGGTGATACGTCGCGTAGCGCACCGCCATCTCTGAGCTTGCCTGTGAATGTGGGATCGACAAGTACCAAAGGTACGGGGTTGGTTGTGTGTGCGGTGTGGGGTTCGCCAGTTTCATAGTGCAGCATTTGTTCGGCATTGCCATGATCGGCGGTGACAATGGCGGTGCCGCCAATTTTTTCGATGGTGTCTAACACACGGCCCAAACATCCGTCAACGGTGTTGACGGCTTTGATGGCGGCTTCGAGAACACCGGTGTGACCGACCATATCGGGGTTGGCAAAGTTGCAAATGGCGGTGTCAAATTTGCCTGAGGCAATGGCTTCGATGAGTTTGTCGGCCACTTCGGGGGCACTCATTTCGGGTTTGTAATCGTAGGTGGGTACGTCTTTTGGCGATTGTACCATGATGCGTTCTTCGCCGTCAAAGGGTTTTTCTTCTGTGCCGTTGAAGAAGAGCGTGACGTGAGCGTATTTTTCGGTTTCAGCAATACGCAGCTGGGTTTTACCAGCTTGAGATATGACTTGGCCACAGATGTTGGGCATGTTTTGTGAGAGCGCTTCGGGTGGGTAAGCAATGCTGGTAACAGGAACGCTGGCTTCATATCGGGTTAGTGTGGTGTAATGCACTTTGGGATGTATCGTGCGTTCAAAACCGTCGAAGTCGTCTGTTACAAAAGCACGTGTGATTTGCCGAGGGCGGTCGCTTCTAAAGTTGAAGAAAATGATCGAGTCACCCTCGTTAATTTTGGCAATGGTTTTGCCGTTGGCATCGGTGAGGATGACGGGTTTGATAAATTCGTCGGTTTCACCTCGGTCATAGGCATTTTGCATGGCCTGAATGGGATCGGTTTCGGCAATACCATCACCCAAGGTGAGTAGGTCATAAGCAAGTTGGGTGCGTTCCCAGCGTTTGTCACGGTCCATCGCAAAATAGCGACCGCAAATGGAGGCCACTTGGCCCACACCCGCAGATTTGCACATGTCGAGCAGTTCGCGCATGCGATGGATGCCACTTTGTGGGGGCGTGTCGCGGCCATCGGTAAAGGCATGGATAAATACTTGATCGGTATTTAAACCACGGGCGGCGGCCATTTTAATCATGCCGTCATAATGGTCAGGCCAAGAATGTACGCCGCCATCAGAGACAAGGCCGATGAAATGGAGTTTGTGATGGGTGTTCTTGATGCGATCCATAGCGCCGATGAGGGCTTCGTTTTGAAGCAACCGACCATCGCGTACCCGATCGTCTACTTGGGTCATGGCTTGCATCACGGTGCGGCCTGCACCTAAGTTTAGATGACCGACTTCAGAGTTGCCCATGAGATTGTCGGGCAAACCTACAGCACGCCCCGAGGTGTTGAGGGTGGTGCGGGCATATTGTGACCAGATGCGATCCATTGTGGGCGTGTTGGCCAGTGCTATGGCGTTGTGATCTTGCCGAGGATTGAGACCCCAGCCGTCGAGAATAATGAGTGCAGAAAAACGAGAATCAGACATGGGAACCAATGGATAATGGATAATTGAGAATGGATAATGAAAAACGATTAACAAAGCCAAAAAATGCTATAAGTGCTTTTGAGAAGATCAGATAATTGTCATTGTTTGAGCGTTTGAAAATAAGGCTTTAAGCAGACAATAGCAAATTAAAAGACAGAAGGTTTACTGGTGGGGGTAGGGATTAGGGGGTGTTGTGGATGGTGTTGGGTTCCGTGGTTTTCCATGTGGGGTGGGCTGCTGGGTTCCATATCATTTCGTGATCACGCAACGGAAGCCAATGAGGTCGGTGGATGCGGTAGGAAAAGACCAGAAGCGGTTGAATGTGCGTACAAAGGTTTGGTCTTCGCCCCAAGAGCCACCGCGAATGACGCGCTGTGATCCTTGAGTGGGACCTTGGGGGTTTCTGTCGGGGCTGGTGATGTAGTATGTGCCGCTCACCCAATCGTTGGTCCATTCCCACACATTGCCGGCCATGTCGTGCATGCCAAATGGGCTTGTGCCTGTGGGGTAGGTGCCCACAGGAGTAGGCTGATTGATATGACGATTGTAGTTGAGCAATGTTGAATCGGGTGCTGTTTCGCCCCATGGATAGGTGCGCCCATCGGTGCCACGGGCCGCTTTTTCCCATTCGGCTTCGGTGGGCAATCGGCCCCCAATCCATTGACAATATGCACTGGCATCGGGCCAAGCGATGCCTACAATGGGCAGGTCGGCAACATTGAGGCTTGCGTTTTGGGCAAATTCAGAAGGGCGATGGTTTGTTGTTTGCACAAACGCTTGATATTGGGCATTGGTCACTTCAAAGCGGTCTATTTGATACGTGTCGAGGTAAACAGTATGGGCGGGCTGGGCATCGGGGTTTGCAAGATTAGAGCCCATGGTGAATTCGCCTTCGGGAATGGTGATCATTTCATGTGTCGTACCCGCTGGCGTGGTGATGGTTCCAATGGCTTGTCCGCCCAAATTTGAACCCGAACCGGATCCGGAAAATGTTGTGTTGAGGGAGACGGGTACTTCCAACAAACCACCACTGGACCAGATGTTGACCACGGCTTGGTGGTTGCCGCCGTCTAAGCCAAGTTCAGATGTGTGAATGGTGAAGGGCTGCGCACCACCGCCATAAAAAGAACCGTCACCACCTGTATCGCCGATGAGTGAGGTGATACGTAACCACGTTTGCTCTTCATTAATTGTCCATACAAGCTGGCCAGATCCTACATTGCTCAATGCAATTTCGATTGCAGAGTCACCTGTTGCCAAGACTTCGGACGGGAAAATTTGTAAGATGGGGTTGCCACCTGAGGCCGCAATGGGTGCTTCGGAAGTGGCTTGCTGGGCAGCACCATTTAATGTGCCGTGATTATTTTGTCCTGATAGGTCGGGAATGGTGCCGTCATCATTGCGGGCATTGAAATCCCAATAGCCTACCAAGCCAAATCCAACGCTTTGTTTGGTGCGTAGATCTGCAGATTGTGTGAGTGAAGATGCATTACTCAGGCTTTTGTGCATGTCGTCGCGAATTTCTCGTGCTGAGCGGGCCCGGTTCCAGATGCGGAGTTCGTCTATCAACCCTTGATAAGGCAAGATTTCGGTGCCGCCTTGCGCGTTACCGATTTGAATTTGCGCATCGGTTGTAGATTGTGAGAAGAGGTCTAAGAAACCCGGTATGGTTTGTTCAATTTGTCGGCCATTGCGGTAGAAGGTGAGTAGGTTGTCTTGAAACGTAATGGCATAGTGTGTCCAATTGTCGAGTGGTGGGGCAGACTCAAGTTGAATGGTGGCAGTTTCTCCCACGCTTCGAATAGCCAGTTCACGGGTGCCCAAAAGCCATTGGCCTGTGCTATCGCCCCAATAAGACGCAATAATACGAGATTCTCGGTCTTTGGGTTGTATCCATGCTTCAATGGTGAATGCATTGGTGAGTAAGAGTGGACTTTTGGCATTGATGGGAATTGCGAGATGTCCTGTGTCGTTGATTTGCAGAGCTTGGCCAGCCGAAAAGCCGGTTGTGCTGAGTAAGTCTGAAAAGTTGATGTTGGGGATATCTTCTCCGGCAAGTGCAACGGTGCGGCTTGGGGGCGTGAAAACGTGGTCGGCCTTAGAGGGTGTAATGGTATAAACACCGTCGTCGAGTTCTACAAAGCGGTATCGTCCGTCGGTGTCGGTGTTTGCCGTTTCGATGGTTGGCCCGCTGAGGATGACTATGGCACCAGAAATGCCATCACTGCCTTTGGTAACTTGCCCAGAAATAATATGTCCAATGGCCAAACGTTTTATGGGTATGGTGATGGCTGTGTCAACGGCAATGCTGGCAATGCGGCGGGTTGTGATGGTGGCATTGGCAATGAGGCCATTAAAATTGGATGAAATGATGCTGCCATCTGCTGTGAGTTCTACGCCAAAAATACCGTCTAAGGGTTGTGTGTCAACGGAGCGTACTTTGAGTCCCGGGATGGGTTCTGATATACTTTGGTCTGAAGTACCGTTGTCGCGTAAGGTGATTTTACCTGGTGCGGTGGTGGTAACGCTGTCGGTGAGGGAAAATCCTAAACGCACACGCAAATCATTTAAGCTGTTGTTGGCGGGGTTTATTATGAGTTGGATGATAAAGCTTGTTTCGCCGCGTGGAAATAAGATGAGTGTATCAGGCACGGATGTGAATAGGATTGCAGAGGGTGTGCTGCTAAATACGCCTGACCAGATTGAGAAGTGATTGACTTGAGCTCTGATGGTTTTTTCATCGGCTGTGCTGGGTTGCGGGCGCCAATTTTCACCATCCCAATATGCGAGGAAAAGAGTTTCATGTGTGGCATTTGCGGGTAGTAATAAAGGGTTATACGGAATGGCAATTTCTACAGGCGAGCGGATGTCTGCTTGGGTAAGTTGGATATCGTAAACGTCGGTGAGGCGGTCTTGGGGTTCTTGCTCGGCGGTAAGGGTAATGGGTTCAACTTGGAGTTTGCCGGTGTCTGAGAGGGCATTTGGAGGGATGATGATTTCAAATCCCCCGTCCAAGGTGAGCGTGCCACCTAAGGCTGGGTCAATGGTTTTTTGGGTGATGTTGGTGGGTACAACGACAATGGTTTGGCCAAATTTTTGTGAGAAAATAATGAAATCGCCAAAACCGATGTCATTGCTGTTGTCTAAGTCAAATTTGGCATCATAAGATGCATCACCTTGACGGGTGCCAAATTGATTTGCAAATAAGATGAAATCAGTGAACCCGATTCGGCCATCGTTATCAAAGTCTAAGGAAGTTTGGGCGTGACTCGGGGAGAGGGGCAAGAATATGAAGAATAAGCAGAGGAGATGGGGTGCCAGGTGGGGCTGTTTGTACATACTGGTTTATCCATTTTGCAAAGTGATGGATTGTAAATTGCCAATTATTTTTTGATCGGGAACTTAGATGGTTTTGTCCATACGATCTCAAATGAAAGCCCCCTACCATTTGAGATCGTGCTACAAATTGGTAAATCTTAATGAACCTGTCAAGTTGGATTCATACCGAATGCGCCCTGTGGTGGGCGAAATATTGAATGATCGCATTGTGAAAAGTTTTGATAAGGGGGTTGGCAAGTGTGGTGCTGCGGCCCACCAAACTAATGGGGCGAGCCAGGCCAGGGTGGGGAAAGTGAATAAGCGCATCGTTGGGAACGGCCAGCGCTTGTGCAACACCAATGGGCACAAGACCATGTCCTAATCCGGCACGGGCCATTTGGGCAATGCTTGCAAAAGATTGTACGGTTTGTACGACTTGAAGTTTAAAGGGCCAATCGTTTGCTTGGTCTCGTAAACGACGGGCAAGACAACGCCATGTGACCGAATGGGGTTCTATGGTTAAGATGGGCAGTGTATCTAAGGTACTGA
>JBLHJX010000186.1:0-10415 GCA_047619225.1 Candidatus Latescibacterota bacterium | reverse complement strand
GACATCTTGCAAATTATGGCTGACGTACAAAATTGTCTGGTCTATCAATTTGAGGTCACCAACAGCGCGGCATTGGGTGCCGCCCTTCGCGCAGCACATGGCTACCTCAATACATCAGACCCATCAACCACGTGGCAAGACATCATCGCGGGTTTTGCAGAACCGATAGCAGGGTCTGAAATCACACCCAAAAACACAGCCATTTACGATAACTTAGTCAAAAAATATGCCGAATGCGAACAACACGCACTCGGCAAGTAATCGTCTTTTATCCACGACAAATCAAACCGCCTGAACAGCTTGCTCCTCCTGAGCATGTTCACGCCGACACATCCGCCCCGCAATCAAAACACCAATGAACCCACCCAGCAAATCTGCGAAAACCAGCCCCATGAACAAACCATCCATCGACAAATAAAATGACCCCACAAATGCCAACGGAATGTACAACATAAACATGTGAATAATCGTTTGAATGGACGCCATAATGGGTCGCCCAATGGCATTCAGTGTTTCTTCTGTCACATTAAAAATGCCCACCCCAAAATATCCAAACGGAATAATCCACAAATAGCGCGTAACCTCGGCAACAACACTGGGGTCCAAACTAAAAACACGTGCAATCGGGTCGGTTAACAAACGCAACACAACAATGGCCAACACACTCCAAAGAACGGCAAACCCATACGCATAATTTCGCCCCTTTTGCACCCGCCCAAATTCACCCGCACCCCAATTTTGTCCCACAAAAGGCACCAAGCCCGAACACACAGCAAACACGGGAATCAATGCAAAAGCCGTCACCCGCGAACCCGCTCCCCAAGCCGCCACAGACGCAGGCCCATAAGAGGCAATTAAACGCGTTACCACGCCCAAACCCAGGGGTTGCATCATATTGGTTGCTGCCACCGGAATTGCCACCGCACCGATTTCCTTCCACGATTGCCACAGGTCATGCATATTGGGTATTTTAAAATCCAACAACCGCTCCCGAAAATGCAAAATCAAAAGAGAACCCACCAGCGTTGTTGCCCGTGCAAGCACCGTTGCAAAAGCAGCGCCTTGAAGCTCCCAACGTGGAAAACCCCACAACCCAAAAATAAACAAGGGATCCAACACAAAGTTTAGCCCCGTTGCCCCAACCATAATCAGCGCTGGAAACATGGTATCACCCGTTGATCGAATGGCAGAATTCGCCACCATAGGAATAACCAAACACACCATGCCCGGATACCAAATGAGCATATAATCGCGAATCAACGGCAACAACTCAGGTGTTGCACCCAACAACAAGAACAACGGATCAATGGTCACCATTCCCACCGCAGCACACACCAACACCACTAAGAATGACAGCATCATACTGTCGGATGACAACCGACGGATTTGCGTTTGATCACCATTTCCAATCGCCCGTGAAACAACCGAAATAGTAGCCGTTCCCAACCCCATCGCAATGCCCATCATCACCATCACAACAGGAAATGTAAAACTCATGGCCGCCAATTCTTGCGTGCCCAGCTGCGACACAAAATAAGTATCACCCAAGTTAAATGCGATCACCGCAAAATATCCACCCATCATGGGCACAGACAGCTTTGTGAGGGTGCGCGCAACAGAACCCTGTGTTAATCGTGCTGGTGTTGCCATAAAAAACCTTTATCTTAAACGTCATAGAAATGGGACACATTGAGGAGTGTGTTATTTAAGTGCCCATCCAAAACCATCAAAATCACCCCATAAACATAAACCATTTCACCAAATCGACCAGAGGATATATCCATGCCTATTCAAGTGGTTCGCAGCAAGAACAACCCCATCATCACACCCGAAAGTGACGAGAGAATTGGTGGCAACATCAATGGCCCAGCCCTTATTCGGGTACCCGACTGGGTTCAAAACCCACTCGGTCAGTATTACCTCTATTTTGCACACCACCAAGGCAAATTCATTCGCATGGCCTACGCCGATCATGTGGCCGGCCCTTACACGGTTTACACACCCGGCGTATTGGCCATTGAAGACACCCCTATATTGCGCCACATTGCCTCACCCGATGTACACATTGATCACGACAATCAAAAAATCTATATGATCTATCACGGCAGTGGTTTTGAAGGCGAAAAACCCGATTATATTGGCCAATTAAGTGTCTATGCCGACTCAACCGACGGATTATCGTTCACATCTGAAGAAACCTGCCTGGGCCCATCCTATATGCGCATTTTTAGTTGGGAGGGTTACACCTATGGCTTTGGTGCTGGCGGCGGTCGCAACATGTGGCGAACCAAAAACATACACGAGCTCTTCGAAAAAGGCCCCCAATTGCCCATTGACGGTGAAGACTTCACCGACTTGTCTGACACAAGTGAAAACATCGACAAAAACGTCTATCGTACACGCCATCCAGGACTTCACGTTCGAGGCCACGAACTCGACATCTACTACAGCAATGTGGGCGACCATCCCGAGCGCATCAAACGCACCACCGTTGACTTGCGCCCAGATTGGACAGAATGGAAAGGTTCGGCTCCCGTTGAAATTCTCCACACAGGAACCGATTACGAAGGTCTCCATCTACCCAATGGGCCCTCCAGCGGGGGTGCATCACATGAACCTGTTCACCAAGTTCGAGATCCATATATCTTCATCGAAGGCAAACACAAATATCTTGTCTATTCTGTGGCTGGAGAAAAAGGGTTGGGCGTAGCTGAAATTATAGAAAGTTAATAGACAATAAAATCGCAGCGTACGGTTTCAACGTATCAATCTAAACATCATGCAATAGGTATCAAAACTCGCTAATATTTTGGAAGATATATTTCTTGTGAACACATACAAGCAACTAAGGAATAGACAGGAGATTACACGATGAAATATGTCTACATACCCCTCTTGACGATAGTGATGCTTATCATCGCATCACCACTTGGCGCCGACTGGAATCCATTCAAGAAAGACAAAAAAGAAGAAACAAAGGTGGACAATAAAGTTGCCGAAACCATTGCCACCTTCAAACGCAAAGACCCCGACCTCAAAAAATTCTTCAGTGAAGCCTATGGATATGCGGTGTTTCCAACCGTAGGGAAAGGCGGCATGGGTATTGGGGGGGCATACGGAAAAGGCGAAGTCTACCAAAATGGCAAACGCATTGGAACGACGTCTCTGACACAATTAAGCATCGGCTTCCAATTAGGTGGACAAGCCTACAGCGAAATGATCTTCTTTAAAGACAAAAAAGCATTAGAACAATTTACCAGCGGCAGTTATAAACTCAGCGCCCAAGCCTCAGCCGTTGCCATCAAAGCAGGTGCGTCTACGAATGCGGTATATGACAATGGTTTGGCCATATTCACCATGGCAAAAGGTGGTCTCATGTATGAAGCCAGTGTTGCCGGCCAAAAATTCTCTTATGATCCTCTTGAAACCGAAAAAGAAGAAAAGAAATAATCCTCTCGGCATCACCAAACGAACTGCGCTCACACATCAAAACCCATTTTTGTATGGGTTGCATATCTCACAGATTCAATGTAATATTAAGCATGTAAAACCACCATCTACAATAACATATTCGGGGAGAAACATGGGATACACGGAACAAGTACGCGAATTTACCAAAGCCTGCAACGACGACCTACCTGCAAAACCACAGGAAATGACCACCGAAGGCATTGCGTTCATTCGCCAAATGGTCAACGATGAACTGGATGAATTAGAAGAATCCAAAAATGTAACCGAACAAGCCGATGCCCTTGTTGATGCCATCTACTATATCTGTGATTTTGCCGTCAGAAATGGCATCAACCTCGATCCCTTATTTGACATCGTACACGGTGCCAACATGCAAAAAGTAGTAGACGGCAAAGTCATTCGCCGTGACGATGGCAAAATTCTCAAACCCGAAGGTTGGGAAGACCCTGCCCCCAAACTCAATACAGAAATGGCCCGTCAGCAAAATGAAGGCAGCTTCAGGGCATAAACCCTTTCACAAAAACAGCATCCGTCACAAAGGAATTAGGCCATGCTCTTCCGTCTCTTTGCAGTAATCGTCATCTTTGTCATTGCATTGATAGGCACCGCCTGTGGGAATGTATTGCGCGTTACCCTCGACAAAAATTATCGCAAAAGATACATCACCCCCGACACAGATGACCTCATCATCACGGGTGTACTCAGCAATGGACTCATCGCCGCCGTCATTGCCTTAATCACAGGCAGTCGCCGTTTATGGTGTGCTTTTATCAGCGGCGCCATACTCACATTCATCTTTGGTGATCGCTTAGATCGCAACCCAGACGAACTCTTAGACCTCTTCAAAGCGAAACAAACAGAAGACACATCTATCAAAGAAGATTCCGAGCAATCAAAACCAGAGACAAATGGCACAGCACACCCATCGGAATCAATGCCCACCAACGGTGTCACCCCATCAGAAGTAGAATCCTAAAAAAATAAACACCTATAAGATTAAAAAAGGGCGATAGAGAATTCTACTCTATCGCCCTTAAAAATATCGGCTTGCAATTTGTACGGCAATACCGTACAATATTTAAATGATAATTCGTTCAATCCGCCATAAAGGTCTGAAGCGCCTGATCGAAGCTAACGATCATAGAGGCATCCAAACCAATCTGGTGAACAGAGTAAGAAATATTTTAGCGACCTTGCTCTTATCTGAAGATTTAAACGAACTCATCAAAGCGGCACCTCCTGGTTGGCGCGTGCATAAACTCTCTGGTGATCGTCAAAATACTTGGAGCATTTCAACATCGGGTAATTGGCGTATTACTTTTTCAGAAGAAGACGGATATTTGGACTTACTTGATTTGGAGGATTATCACTGATGGCTGATCTATCTCTGAATGTGGGGATGAAGCCGCCCCACCCAGGCAACTTTATTAGAACTGAAATCTTAGATGAACTTGAGATAAGCGTGACCAAAGCTGCCGAAATATTAGGTGTTCGACGCGCTACATTATCTGATTTGCTCAATGAAAATGCGGCTTTGTCACCAGAAATGGCATTGCGAATTGAAAAAGCCTTTGATGTCAGTATGGATGTGCTTTTGCGTATGCAGGCCTGGCACGATGCTGCCACGATGCGAGAACGTTCAGAACAAATAAATGTTGAACGATATGCGCCTGTATAATACGTACAAATTCTAACTATTTCTTCAACCACTCTCCAAACGACTTCCTAAACTTCTGCACCTTTGGATTCACCACCATCATACAATACGGCTGATAAGGATTCTCATTGAAATAATTTTGGTGATACTCCTCCCCAGGATAATAGACCTCCAAGGGTACGATCTCTGTAACAATCGCATCGGGCCACAGATCCGACGCATCCGTTTCTGCCTTTGATTTCTCAGCAATCCCTTTCTGCCGTTCGTCATGATAAAAAATCGCCGATCGATACTGTGTGCCCGCATCATTGCCCTGGCGGTTCAACGTGGTCGGATCGTGTGTATTCCAAAAAATCATCAAAATATCTTCAAAAGAAATCACACTCGGGTCAAATGCAATCTGTGCCACTTCGGCATGACCTGTCGTGCCAGTACAAATCTGTGCATACGTTGGATTTTCTACTTGTCCACCCGTATACCCCGACTCAACTTTCTGTATGCCCTTCACATCTTGATACACGGCTTCCACACACCAAAAACACCCTGCGCCAAGTGTGGCAATTTCCACATGGTCAGACATTTGCATCTCCTCTATAGATATTCCCTTTGTGGGTTGGTCTTGTATCCAAACATAAGCAAAAGACAGCCCAGCGACCAGCAGCAGCCCCACAAAAAATCGCGTTCGATTCAATTTCAAAAAACAACCTCAAATAATAAACCCCAATGCAACCACAGATACACACAGATGAAAAACACCTTAAAAATCCAGGCTAAGAAATTACAACCACCTTTTCATCTTCACCAACCCGAAAACTCAATCGCGCAATATACGCCTCTTCTGTCGGCAAACCATGTTGGGTATAAGGATTGTGTGGAATGAGCGGATAATCCAACACCGCACCTTGGGGCACATCAAACGATCGCTCGCGCCAAACAATCCCCGTCTCATCAAACCGATGATTGATCATCGCCAAGGGCAATACTTCCACCTCCTCGCCACCTAACTGAATCACCTCACCCTTTTTAAACGCCAACATCAATCCAAATTCATATTCTGCTTCAGCATCAGAACTCAGCAATCGTGCACCGATACGACAAGCATCGCCTTCAACGGACAGAGACACTTGTACCTGATCCTCGCCAAACAGATACACACTCACCACACGTGAATCACTCTGTTCGAGGCACACGGCCTGTTCGGGAATGTATGAACGCCCCGCACTCACCTGTCGCACCGTTGAAAACCGAGGCATGTATTTGCTGTTTCCAGCCCCCACCAAATAACCGCTCTCTGTATGATAGACTTCAACAAAATTCTGAGCATCTAAGATAAACCGACTCGCGTGCTCAGATGTCAACTGCCAGCTCAAAAAACCCGTCCAACGATCCACATCCACACGCCCAACGGGCACGTCTTCTGGTGTTACGTCTAACAAAGAATCCGCTTCCCCATGCCACTCAAACAACGCCTGAACAGACGCGCCATAAAAAGCCAACCCCTGTGCGGCATTGTCCACCAACTCTGACTCTTCTAACGATTGGCGATACCCCTTCACCCGATCCAACCACAATTGGCGCCCAGACTCACAACGCAAAAAGCTGGGTGGCAAAAACACCATCGGTCTGGCGTGATAACGCATACGACAATCGCCCGCCACACCACTGGAGCCATCGGGCAAACTGAAATAATTAAAAAAGCCCAATGCACGGGCCATACTCTCCAATGCATTGGCATCATCGGATGCTTCGGCAAATAGAGAAACGGCCTGCGCAGTCACCATCGAATAATTCACCACAATGCCATCCCCCTCAGGCCAAACACCATTGGGACGCTGCGTGGGAAAGATATACGTCGCAAAAAACGTCTTCGAAAAATCTATCCAATCCGCCTGATCAAAAAACTGCCCAGCCTCATAAAACAACAACCCGTGCCATGTCGCGTGATTTCCAGGGAATTGCACAGGTGCATCGGCAAACCGGCTTTGAAACCGCGATACCAAAATAGAAACCGCACCTTGAACCGATCTCGCAATATCTGCGCGCAAATCAGCGCCGCCCACATCATACGTTTCCATCACCTGTAGGGAACGCAACAAATAAATATTCAACCACTCGCCCACATGGCTGCCCCAATCGCGCCCACGCGAAAAATGCGGCGTATGAAATTCTCCACTCGTCATACCCAAAATGTATCGAATATTGCCAAGCGCCACGTCGCGAAAGTCCTCACGTTCTTCGTCACTCGCGCCAGGGACCACACCTTCTGATAGCAACAAAAAAGCATAATGTGCAAACTGATTGTAATAAGACGGACCTTCCGCATCGGGAAAACCCGCCAAATCCAAATCCATACTGCCCGCTGCACCATAATGAGGTGCGGCCTGTCGGGCCCACGCCAACAACAAATCGGCGGACGCATCACGCAAGTCATCTATATCGATCATCATTCCTCTTTCAAGTTGCAATCAAGCATTCCACGACGAATCTCTCATCCGTTGGGGCCAACTTCAGCTGTCTTAATTCCACAAGCGTCACCCACCGAATTTCTGAATGCTCAATCGACTCGGGCTGGCCATCAATCTTTGTCTCCACAAATTGAATCAAAAACTCGGCATCTTGTGCTGCAAACACAACATCACCCACCAACACGGTTGCCACCCCCAATTCTTCGAGCAACTCACGGCTCACCGCATCTAATATCGACTCACCATCAAGCACCTTTCCACCCGGAAACTCCCACAAACCTCCGTGCCGTTTATGTTTGGGCCGCTTGGCCACCAAAACGCGATCTTCTCTATGAATCACTGAAGCAACAACTGGAACGGTCTCCATAAATACCCTCCATATAAAATTGCTTCTGATTCCCCGCCCTAAGCATGTTGCGAACAAGCCCATTTGTCAACCTGAGAATTTCATTGACACAAGGCGTCTACCGACTCATTTTGGAGCCGCATCCTTATCCCAAAAAATTAATTTACGAGCAAACCATCCAACGCTCTCAATCATAGGTAAAGGAGTACGTCATGCCCAAACACACCTTCAAGCTCAAATACGGCCCCCACTTTGGCCACTTTAAACACAGCGCCGGTGAAGAATACGTCGACCAACTCAAGTTTGCCGCCGACGCTGGTTTCACCGCTTGGGAAGACAACGGCATGCCCAAACGTGACATTGCCACCCAAGAAAAAGTCGCAGCAGAAATGCAGCGCCTCAACATTGAAATGGGCGTCTTTGTCGCCACAGGTTCTTTCAAAGACGTCACCTTTGCAGGCGATGATGAAGATGCCAAACTCGCCGTGCTCAACGACCTCAAAAACGCCGTTGAAGTAGCCAAGCGCGTCAACGCCAAATGGTGCACCGTCGTACCCGGCCTTTATGACCTCAAACTCGCCTGGGACTATCAAACCGCCAACGTCATTGAAATGCTCAAACGCTGTTGTGAAGTCGTCGAAGAGTCGGGTCTAATTATGGTACTCGAGCCCCTCAACCGCCTCATCAATCACCCCCGTGTCTTCTTAGCAGAAATCCCGCAATCCTACATGATCTGCGAAGCCGTCAATCACCCCAGTTGCAAAATCCTCTTCGACATCTACCACCAACAAATCACCGAAGGCAACCTCATTCCCAACATCAACCGCGCGTGGTCACAAATAGGCTGCTTCCAAGTGGGCGACACCCCCGGGCGCAAAGAACCCACCACCGGTGAAATCAACTACAAAAACATCTTCAAGCACCTACACGAAAAAGGCTGGAACGGCATTGTCGGAATGGAACACGGCATCAGCCAAGAAGGTATTGAAGGCGAACAAAGACTCATTGACGCATACGTAGAAGTGGACTCATTTTAAAACAATAGGAGCCCCAATGCAAGCCCAACGCCTCATCTGCACCGACAAACGCAAAATCGAAGTCGAATCCTTTGACCTCCCTCCCCTGCCCGACAACGGCATCTTAGTTCAAAACGACATCACTGCCATCAGTGTAGGGACTGAAGTCCACACCTATCTCCACGGCAGTGAACCGGGCCGAGCACCTTCATTTCCTCGCGGCACAGGATATTGCAACACGGGTATCGTTCTCGAAGTGGGTAAAGAGATCACTGATATTCAAGTTGGGGATCGTATTGCAGGTCAAGGCAATCACGCCAGTCACAGCGTGCTCACAATCAACTATCGCAAAGTACCCAAAGACGTGCCCGCCAAATCCGCCGCGTACTTAGTCATGTGTGCCATTGCCATTCACGGTCATCGCGTGGGAGCTGCCCAACTCGGTGAATCCGTCGCCATCACAGGCCTGGGCATCGTCGGCCAACTCGCCGCCACCTTTGCCAAACTTGCAGGCGCCTATCCCGTCATTGCCATTGACCTCAATGACCTGCGTCTCGAAAAAGCAAACAATCGCGGCATCGACGTCTGTCTCAATCCCAGTACCCTCGACAACCTCACCGAAACCGTGCAATCCCATTGCGTCGCCGACGGTGTCGATCTCCTCATCGAAGCCACAGGCATTCCCGCCGTCTACCCCAGCGCACTCCAACTCCCCCGCCAAGGCGGCCGTTTTGTTGCCCTGGGTTCCCCACGCGGAAGCGTTGAAGTCAGCTTCTTACCCGACATTCACCTACGCGAAATCACCGTGCTTGGCGCACACCAGCCCAAAACGCCAGACGACCAGCACATCTACTACCCCTGGACCAGAAAACGCGACCGCGACTTCATTCTCACACTCATGACCCAAGGCAAATTGCCCATCGAAGATTTGATTACCCACACCGCCAAACCCGAAGCCTGCCAAGACATTTACACAATGCTTGCAGACAATCCTCAAGAAGCGTTGGGCGTCGTCTTTGAATGGGAATAAATACTTTATTTTTAACATTCGCTTTACAAACGTGACATTTCACACTGTAAATATAGAGTATATTTACAGTGTTACTTTTTAATAAAAAAATGTTTTCGTAAGCATTCTACATTTTTATTAAAATCCACTACAATGCCCCTCTTCCCTTGTTACAAATTTTGTCTTAAAGTTACAGAGCAATTTAAAATCTCTCTCCTTCTCTAAACCAATCGAACGTGGCGTCTCATATGGAACCGATCAAAACATTCTTCATTCCGCTCTCAATCTGGCTTAAACCCCATTTGCCATTTATCGCAACCGCCTTCACTACCGCGTTGCTCGTCATCTACGGCGACTACATCAACCGCGCCGTCAAAAGCCACTTTCGCCAAAATCATTTCCTCATTCGCACCTCCGTCTTCATCCTCCTGTGTAGCATCGGGTACGGCCT
>JBLHJX010000185.1:0-10457 GCA_047619225.1 Candidatus Latescibacterota bacterium | reverse complement strand
CTCTCATTACTGAACCAGGACTTCAAATAAGTGTTTTATCCTATGAATACAACCATAACCACCGTCATCGTACAAACACACCTCGTAGCAGTCGTAGGTGTAGTAGGCTTACGCGTACAGCGATGGCGGCGTTGGTAACCGATTTACATTCCGTGCCAAACCGCCATCGCACACAGCGATGGCGGTTTTTTTTTGCACATGACAAGCGTTGACAAAATTTAACGTCACACGTATAATTAAAATCGTAACTATTGGAAAAATAGGCGATTATAAAGGAGATCATAAACCATGGCAAGTGCAGCAGCAGCTCCCCCAGCGCCACAAGAAATGCGCGGTGCCGATATCGTTATCGAAAGCCTCGTGCGCGAAGGCGTTGAGGTCGTCTTTGGTTATCCTGGCGGTGCCAGTATGGAACTGCATCAGGCCCTCACACGCTCTACAATTCGCAACATTTTATGTCGTCACGAGCAAGGTGAAATCTTCGCTGCCGAAGGGTATGCCAAAGCCTCGGGCAGAGTGGGCGTGTGCATGGCCACCTCGGGCCCAGGCGCCACCAACCTCGTCACCGGTTTGGCCGATGCCAAAATGGATTCTGTGCCCCTTGTTGCCATTACAGGTCAAGTGCCCTCCAGCGTGATTGGTCGCGATGCCTTTCAAGAAACACCCATTGTTGAAATCACCCGTCAAATAACCAAGCACAATTACCTAGTTGACCGCATCGAAGATATTCCTCGCATCATCAAAGAGGCTTTTCACATTGCGTCAACAGGCCGCCCAGGCCCAGTGCTTGTGGATGTGCCCAAAGATATTCAACAAAGTTACTGTGTACCAGAATTTCCAGAAACTGTCTCCATCCGCAGTTATACCCCAAACCTATCCCAGGCATCGCGTGAAGATATTGAAGCCGTTGCGCAAGCCATCAAAGAATCCAAACGCCCTCTTGTTTATGCCGGTGGGGGCATCATTGCATCAAACGCCTCAAACGAACTGCGCGCCCTCATTCAAAAAACCAACATCCCTGTTGTACAAACGCTCATGGGATTGGGTGTTTTTCCTGAAACCGACCCACTTTCTCTACAAATGGTGGGTATGCACGGCTCGGTTTATGCCAACTATGCCATCAACCACGCCGACTTGCTCTTGGCCTTTGGGGTACGCTTTGATGACCGCGTTACGGGCAAACTCTCAGAATTTGCAAAACACGGCAAAATCATACACATTGACATTGACCCTTCAGAACTCAATAAAAATAAAGTGGCACACCTGCCCATTGCAAGTGACATCAAATATGCCTTACAAGAACTCAATGGTTTGGTTGAAGACAGCAGTTATCCAGATTGGGTCGATGAAATTAATGTCTGGCGCAAAAAGCATCCCTTTTCATTTGAAGAAACCGAAGATGATATTTTGCCCCAATATGCCATAAAACTGCTCTATGAAATGACCAAAGGCGAAGCCATTGTTGCCACAGGCGTGGGCCAACACCAAATGTGGGCCGCACAATATTATCTATTTGATGAACCGCGCTGCTGGCTCACCTCAGGCGGGTTGGGTTCAATGGGGTTTGGCCTTCCGGCTGCATTGGGCGCCCAACTGGCCTTTCCCGACAAACTGGTGGTCGATATTGATGGTGATGGCAGTTTTGCCATGAACGTGCAAGAATTGGCTACTTTATTTGTCGAAAAATTACCCGTCAAAACCATCATTCTCAACAACCAGCACTTAGGTATGGTGGTTCAATGGGAAGATCGTTTTTACGAAAGCAATCGCGGCCATACCTTTATTGGCGACCCCGACGGCATCGAAGACGTTTACCCCGACTTTGTCACCGTAGCCGAGGGATTTCGCATCAAAGCCGAGCGGGTTATTCATAAAAAAGACTTACCTGCCGCCTTTGAGCGCATGCTTGCGCACGATGGCCCTTATTTGCTTGACGTGATGGTGCCCCATCAACAACACGTACTCCCAATGATCCCATCGGGTATGACCTTTGCCGACATTATAACGGAGTAAGTCATTGAAAAATAATTAGAAAGCGGGTACTGATTCATTTCAGTACCCGCTTTTTAGTACAAGGGGCAAGGAACCAGGAATCGAAGACGGGTGCTCAGATCCCTAACCCCTGATTCCTATTTTTTTAAACCTTATGGAACGTGGCGACATCTAACGCGGTCTAAGGTGATAGAAAGCAAAGCTGCCGGGCACTTCGAGTTCTACGTCGTTTGCATCACAACAATAAAGACTCGTGACCCGTAACCTTCCGGATCTGGATCGCATGCAAGATGAGCAAAAGCTAATTACCCGTTGCCAAAACGGTGAGATTCAAGCCTTTCGTGAACTTGTCGAACGCTATGAAGATCGCATTTATGCGTTGGCCTGTTCCATCGTAGGCAACCCAGAAGCGGCCAAAGATGTTGCCCAAGAAGCCTTTGTACTCGCATACAAGGCACTCGACAAATTTGAAGGCAAGTCAAGTTTTTATACATGGTTATACCGAATTGCCACCAATGTATGTCTCAATGCAGCCCAAAAAGAGCAACGGCGCATAGACAGTGTTTCACTCGATGGGTTGCAAGAAAAAAACGATGTATCAACAGAACGTTTTTTTGCCATTGAAGAACCAGAAAATGATTTTGAACGTATCGATTTACGGCAACAAATTGACAAAGTGCTCGATCACCTCTCACCAGATCATCGTGCCGTGGTTGTACTCAAAGACATTGAAGACTTATCGCAGGAAGAAATCGCCGACACCTTAAACATCTCCATCGGCACTGTCAAATCCAGATTATCACGTGCGCGGGTGCAATTACGTGACTTGCTCCTGCCCCTTTACACCGAATGGACAGGGAAGGATACCTTATGAGTGATACCGATAAAATGTTGCACTATTTAGATGGTCATCTGTCACCTGAAGAAACGCAGGCCTTTGAAGCGCACTTGGCACAAAACCCAACCGTGCAACAAGAGTTAAAAATGCTCAAGCGCATCCAAACACAAATTGGCAAACGGCCTGCAGCACCCTCACCAGGTCTTTGGGCAGGCATTGAGGCCCAACTCGAAGCCGAAGCACCCGAAAACATTTGGCCACACTTGGTCTGGGCCAGCAAACGGCTCATTCCACTGATGGCAGCCGCAGCAATCATCTTAATGGCTGTATTGGGCAACACAACGACAGAAGCCAATACAGAAACAACACTCAATGATTACTTGGCCACACAAACCGATTTGGTGCTTTCAGAAATCAGTGCCACCGATCTCGTCCCTTATACCGAATCAGCAGACCAATAGAGGCCAACCATGCTTTCGCTATCATCTCGCGCAAAAGCCCTATTCCTCGCTCTTAGCATCTTTATCCTTGGTGCACTGTGTGGCGCAATGGGAGAACGCTGGTTCATACGCAGCCAGTTTCACCCTTTTGCCAGAATGGGTGAAGGCCCCCCCGGGATGGACAGACCCGATCGAGGAGGGCGAGGAGACCGAGGCCCAGGTCCATCCATCAGACGAATGGCTCGGGACTTGAATCTCACACAAGAACAACAAGCGACCATTTCCAAAATCACAGAAGAATTTCGCAACCGCATAGACATCGTGCGTCAAGAAATTAGTGAAAAAATGCAAACGGGTGGTGAAGAAATTCGGGCAAAAATAAGAGCGGAACTCACAGAAGAGCAACGTGTGAAATTTGATCAAATGGAAAAGGATCGGGAACAACGTTGGCGAGGTGGGTCGGGTGGACGAGGTGGACGAGGTGGATGGGGAGGCGGCCCTCCCAAAGGTCCGGGACCATAGATTCTCGTCCAAATACGACAACCAACCCCTAATACGCGCGTATTAGAAGCAGTTAAACCGTCAAAAGTTAAAAAACTTTTGACATCTCAATCAACCGCAGTATTTCACGTGGGGATACTAAAATGAAACGAAAAATGATCTTCGCATTGATTGGCATATTTGCCATCGCAGCAATCACAACTTTTGCAGATGCACGCCCAGGCAAACGCGGCAACAGAGGTGACAGAGGTGACAGAGGGATGATGCACGGAAAAATGATGTCTGAACTCAATCTCACAGACGCGCAGAAAGAAAAACTCCAAACATTGCGCAGCACACATCAAAAAGAAATGATTCAACTGCGAGCAGCTGCCAAAATTGCACAACTTGAACTGCAAGATGTGTTGCGTCAAGACAAGCCTAAAAATGCCGACGTCAAAACCAAAATCGCAGCCGCAAACGCAGCAAGTAACAAAGTGACAGAAGCACGCATTATGAACCGCCTTGAAGGCAAAAAGGTATTTACACCTGAGCAAATCAAAAAAATGCAAGAGCTTAAATCGCAACATAATGGTCGAAACGGCATGCGTGAAGGCCCACAAGGCCATCAGGGCCAACAACGCCAATTTCACGGACGACGTGGACAACACGGCCACGGCATGATGCCCGGCGACTTTGAAGCGGAACCTTCTGTAGAAGAACCCGCTACAAATATGTAGGAATAACGTTTCTGTACATCAGAAACTGGGGCGTGTGGTGATAAACCACACGCAAGAGCGCGGCGAAACATTTCGCCGCGCTCTTTTTTATTCAAACCAAAAACTGGAACAGATGTTGCTCAAATACGTTTTAGGCAAACAAAACACGCACAATAGCTTTTATATGTTGTATTTTATCACACATGTGAGTTACCACCACATGTTTTGATGTGGTTTTTCGTTGTCCATTTACTTGGAAATCCTGTTCTTTATTACCCCGGATAAACACCTATGACACGATCCATAAAAGTTTTCATCACACTCATTCTATTCCCTCTCTCGGCCATCGCCCAAGATCAAATTCGCGTTGATCTGGGTACCGATTGGTTACGACGCGACTGGGACAAATGTCAGGAGAAGGTAACAGGCACTTATCAAAACAATGCATTTACCATCCAAAGTGATCATGCGGCCGCACTCTTTTGGCAAATTCCAACCAAAGACGGACAGGCTTTAGAAATCGATCGCAATCAAAGTTGGATAAAAAAGTGTGACCGTCCCCCCAGAGGTTTTGATAAAGAGATCCAAGATGGCAACACAGATCGACTAATTTCCATCCAAGACTATCCCTATATATCTTGGCAATGGCGTGTGTCTAACACCATAGACGATAAAGACACCGCCAATATGAAAGGCGAAATCCAAAAAGACGGTGACGACTTTGCTGCCAAAATGGGCATTTCTATCCTCACCGACAAAGAAGAACTGCGTGAAATTGCCTATCTCTGGACGCGCACCATTCCCGAAGAAAGCACGCTCACCCAAGTCACCACTGTTGCGTGGATACTCAAATTCACATGGTATCGTATTGTTGCCCAAAGCGGTGACCAACACCTCAACACCTGGGTCAACGAAAAACGGAGCCTCTACAACGATTTCAAACGGTTTTACCCCAACGAAGAACCCCGCGAAATTGTACGCGTCTACCTCATGTCTGACTCCGACAACACCGGCAGCACCTCCTCGGGTGCCTTTGCCAACCTCATCCTCCACAAAAACCCACCTTCTGGTTACGTCAAAGCAGAGTAACCACCCCCCTTTTAAAAGGGCAACACCCATCGCCCATACGCCATTCAATCACACCCGCTGAACCAAGAGAATTCATTTGTCATTGCACTTGACCGTGCGTTACATTGCAATGATCTCACATACGTAACAAGGAGATACCCGTTTGAAAATCGCCGTATTAAGTGACGTGCACCTCATCGCCGACGATGATCCGTACAAACACCTCCATATCCGTCGTGACTTTTTCAAATCCGCTTGGCCCTCTTTTCAAAATTTGCTCGAAAAAGTGAACGATGAATCTCCAGACCTCACCATTTTATTGGGTGACTTGGTCGATTGGTTCAGCCCAGAAAACATCGCTTTTGGGCTCGACTTGCTTTCAAGCCTGAATCACCCCTGGTATATGACCCCAGGCAACCACGATGTGGCGGCACCCGCCGGGGGATTTGACCAGGAAGATTACAAAACGGAAGCCACACGAGATTACGCGGCATATTGGAAACAGCAACGCGTAGATTTCAGTGATCGTGTCATTACCATAGAAGGCTGCCATTTGATTCTGTTAGACAGTGCGCTCAGCGACGTAACCGCAGGTTCGGAGAGCTGGTTAAATGATGTGCTGAATTCCGAAAGTCCAAACTTCCTATTTACCCACGTCCCTCCTGACTTACCAGAAACGCGCGAATACATCCTATCCGTCGACCCGCGTCGCAGCATGGTCAAATATGTAATGAGTGGTGCGCCAAATCTTTACTCCCTAATCAAAAACCGTGTCTATCATGTCTTTTCAGGTCACCTGCACTTTCCGGGTGACTTAATCTGTGATGCCACACGCTTTCATCTGTGCAACATGAGCATTTCAATGAGCGACCCCAATCGAAAGCAAAACGCAGTTGGCAGCGCCACCATAATTGAACGGAATGAAAGAGCATTTACATTTCGAAAAATTACGACAGATATCTAAACACGGTGAACCGACGACAGTCCACCGTCAGATCCCAAGAAAGCCATCCCAGTGAACATCATCCTATTCGATAAAGAGTCTCAAACACAAACACTACCCAAGTCCGATCTGCGCGCGCAACACATCCTAAAAGTGTTGAAGTGCGATTTGGGCGACTCTTTTCACGCGGGTGTCATCGACGGCCCCTCGGGTCAAGGAACCCTCACTGCAATAAAAGACAAAGAACTGGTGCTCAACTTTTCTTGGACCGAGACACCACAAAAAACAGAAGAAATCATTTTCATCATTGGCCTTCCTCGCCCTCAAACCGCACGCAAAATCCTCAACACACTCTCTACCCTCGGTGCCTCAAAACTCCACTTTGTCCAAACCGACAAAAGTGACCGCAACTATATCAGCAGCAAATTATGGGCAACGGATGAATGGCATCAACATCTCATCGATGGCGCCCAACAAGCATTCACAACAAGAATACCAGACGTACGTTGGGATCAATCGCTCTATAAAACACTCAAAACATTTTCACCAGACATCACCAAAATTGCGCTCGACAACTACGAAGGACAAGAAGCACTTGGGCAAACAGACATAAGTCTGCCACTTGCACTTGCCATTGGCCCCGAACAAGGCTGGGCTGATCGCGACAGAGAAATGCTTCTCAGGTACGGATTCCGGTTGTCACACTTGGGGCAAAGAGTTCTTCGTGTAGAAACAGCCTGTGTCTCTGCTTTATCCATCGTCAAAGCAAAACTTGGTCTGATGTAAAAATCAGAGGAAAAATGAATACATTTCAACCACCTATCATCCGCAATAAAATGTATGATCACACTTCATTATTTGAGCCGGAAAACTTACTGCGAGAAGCACGACGCCAAAAAAATATTCAGGAAGGACAAATACCCTCTATTTGCATTCTTGACCCTGATGGAGATATTGTCGAAAACTTGCTTGCGACCCAAAGGGCCAAACAGAACCCTTATTGGGCATGTTATCATACAAGCTTGTACACCTTTGAATATTCGGGCATTGAATTTGGCATTATTGGATGTGCGGTAGGGGCCTCATTTGCAGTGTTGCTTGCAGAAGAATTATTTGTTTCGGGGTGTCAACTCTTGATGAGCGTGACGTCTTCTGGGCTTATATTACCCAATCAAAAGCCGCCTTTTTTTGTTTTGATTGAGCGGGCCTTGAGAGATGAAGGCACGAGTTATCATTATTTAGCGCCGTCTGATTATTCATACATGAACAAAGACTTATTGGCCATGTTAGAAGAGACCTTCTCAGACTTAGCCATTCCCGTCAATAGAGGTGCAACCTGGACGACAGATGCACCATTTCGAGAAACAGATGTTGCCATAAAGCACGCGCAATCACAGGGCATCTTAGCTGTAGAAATGGAAGCTGCTGCGCTCTACGCTTTTGCCCAAGTTCGCCATAAAGCAGTGATCTGTTTTGCACACGTTACAAACCAGATGGGAAATATCCAGGGTGATTTTGAAAAAGGTGAGGCCAACGGCAGTCGAGATGCCTTAGAATTGATTGCTGCAACGGCCAAAGCGTGGTTATCACACACCGATTGAGGGTTATCAAGACCACACAACAACCCGACCCATCTCACCAAGAAGATATGAAGCATGATCCTATCAGGCAAAAAAGTCGAAGACACGGGCGAAAGCTTTTTTACGTGTAAAATAGATTTATAAAACAAGGTTCAAAACCCAGAGGGAATCTCAATGCCAACGATCCAGTATACCCGCGAACAGCTCATGGACGTCCTCGCCCCCCCAGGTGATCCCTTACTCCCCGAGTTGGATGATGCCGTCGCCCATCCACAAAAATATATCGACCGCAAATCCACCCGCCTCCTATTCGAACAAGGTGCCAAGCAACTCGCCGACATCGAAAACATCCCCCAACTCACCTACACCCTCTACCGTAACGTACAGCGCTTCACGGATCGCGTCCCCTACCAAAACGCCCGCCAAGAACGTCGCACCAAAACGAGCCTCGCAGCGATGAAAGTGATCCTCGGTGACGCCAACTATCTCAATCTCCTCCACGACTACGTCTGGGCAACCTGCGAAGAAACAAATTGGATGCTGCCCCAAGTTGATCATATGGGCATTGAACTGCGCGTACCTGCCACAGCACTGAGCCTCGCCGAAATCATTGTCGCGCTCTCAGACAAAATCGAAGACAAAACACAAACTCGCGTTCGGCAAGAGATCGAAAATCGCGTTTTCACGCCCTACCTGCGCCACCCAAATGGTTACCACTGGTATAAAGGCGCCAACAACTGGAACGGCGTCATCAATGGATCCATCGGCTGTTCCTTCCTCCTGCTTGAAAAAGACACCGAACGCCTCGCCCGAGCCCTCGAAATTGTGCTCACGGGCCTTGACGCATTCCTCGAAACCGCCTTCGAACCCGACGGCGCGTCGGGTGAAGGAACGGGTTACTGGATGTATGGCCTGAGCAACTTCATCTGCTTCTCTGAAATGTTGCGCAACCGCACCCGTGGCGCAATCGACCTGTTGGCAACCGACCGCGTCAAACAAATTGCCCACTACCCCATCAACGTCATGCTCTCCCCGGGTCACTACTTTGCTTATTCTGACTGCAAAGAACAAGTCGGCCTTGAACCCGGCCTCGTCACCCGCTTAATCGAACGCACCGGCGTCGAAAACCTACGCGGCACATTGGCCGAACCCGCCACCCTCTCAATGGGCCTTGCCCGATTCCACACCACTTGGCGCAACACCCTCTGGTGGGAGGGTACGCGTCCGGCCCCACTGAAGCTCGAAGATTTCTGGCTGCGTGAGAGTGACGTCGTCCGCCTTGTCAGTCAAACTACAGATGGTGCGCCCATCGTGCTCGCCGCCAAGGCCGGCCACAACGGCGTTAGCCACAACCACAATGACATTGGCAGCTTCATCCTTCACGTTGACGGCGAAACCCTGTTGGTTGACCCCGAAAGCGGTTTGTATGACCTCTATCGCCGCCACGGCCACGACCAAAATGTGTTCGCCAACTCTATCGGCCACAGCGTGCCCAAGATCGCCGATACACCCCAATCAAGAGGCGCGGCCTTCGGTGGCAAGATCACTTCGAGTGACACATCCAATGATGAGAAATGCGTGGTAATGGAAATTGCAGGAGCGTATGAAGTTCCAACACTAAAGAGCCTACAACGCACACTAATCTTGCGTAAAGATGAACTGGTGATTGAAGATCGGATTTCGTTCAACAACAACGGCCAAAACATTCAAGAAGCATTTGTCATGTGGTCGGAACCCGTCATCGATAAATCGACAGCCACGATCTCCGGTGAGCGTCACGATATAGAATTGACAATTGAAAAACCTGTAGGAACCACGTGGGAAGTAGAAACCTTTGAGGAAGAATCAGAAGCGAATAAGAAAAAAGGTGTTTTGAAACGGCTTACGTTCTCCGTTTTGGCAAAGGCATCTATTGAAACAAAGATACGGGCCAGGGTCATCTCAAAGTAAACGCACCGACTAAGGACCTACCCCCTGCAGAGAGAAAAACAACCCTTGCGGGTTTGCCACCAGGCCTCATACGAAAGTTGGGAGATTATCTTAAATGATATCGCGAATCACTTGTGGCATAATCACAACGATGCTTCTGTTTTGTTGTGTCACACAAAACACAAATGCACAATCCGCATCCTTGCCAGGATCACAGGGCTACCTCCTTTCAAATGGATGGATGATCACACCCGAGGGCAAACAGATCACGACAGATGACATGCCGATGTCGGTCATAGTGGAACCAAAAGGTATTTTTGCGTTTGTATTAACAGCTGGCTGGAACGAGCACGGCGTCACGGTCATCGACCTGGGGCACGGGAAAAAGATTCAGCACGTACCACTCAAATCCACGTGGATGGGGCTGGCCTTCAACGCAGACACAAACCAACTCTACGCATCGGGAGG
>JBLHJX010000184.1:0-10514 GCA_047619225.1 Candidatus Latescibacterota bacterium | reverse complement strand
GGCGGGGTGCAATCAACCCCGCCACATCGGCAATATCGCCCAACGTCAATAACCCTGGCATAAACTGTGCCCCACAAAAATTGGCACGCCCAGGCATTGCCCCCTTGCGAATCGTACTGATATAACCGCTCACACATGCACATTTAATGCGCTTATCCAGCGCCGCCAAATACGTCGTCATCGTCCCCCCAAAAGAAACACCCACACACCCCAAATATTTCCCATCCACTTCTTTGCGAGACTGTAAATAATCCAGCGTACACAACCCATCCCAAACCTGAAGGGCCAAAAACTCAAAACCGCGATACCCTTCGGCCATATAATTCACATTGCACTTATCCCGCGTCTTGCGCACCCAATCTTCGGGGCTCTCCCGCTCACCAAAACCTCGCCAATCGGGTGCCACCACCACGTATCCTCGCTTCACAAACTGCACGGCCAATTGTTTTTGATAATCTTCGTGCGGTTTTTCATCAGCATCCAAACCCACCAAAGAATTCTTCCCAATCCCATGTCCGTGCGCCGCCAAAATACCCGGTCGTTTTTCACCTTTCTTCAATCCCTTGGGTATCAAAACATAGGCGGGCACACTCGCAAAAGCTTCCGTATCATAAATCACTTTCTCACGCACATAATCACCCATATCTTCTCGAGCAATCACCTCCGCACGCAAAGGTACTTTCTTGGGCATCTCGCCCAACAGCTTTACCAACTGCGCTCGAAACTGACGACGCCAAACCCGCCAATCGGCTTCCGTTTTGCCATCAAAAGCCAATGTCGGTTTTGTCGCCTGCATCCACCCATGAATCGAATCGTAGGGTGACAAATACCGCGTTCTTTTTGCCATAGACCATCTCCCCAATTTAAAGAAGTCCAAATTCCCACAAAATACACGCAATCGCAAAAAACACATAGACTAGGGAAGCGATCGTCATCATCGCCGTACAGCTCTTGCCAGGGCGTGCAGATTTGGGCAAATAGCGATAGTTAATGTACAACATCAACGGCACATAAATCGCCATCGCAAACCCACCCATATAGGCCGCGTTAAACAAGAAACCCAACTCAGACACACCATAACTTTCCATCACAAATGTAATCACACAGCCCGCCACAATCCACACCCCAGCCACCAACAAATACCACCAACTCAAATCGCGCTTTTTTGCACCCTTAAAATTGGTATACACAATATCCGCAATGGACCGAGACACACCATCGACCAAAGCCAGCTGTGTGCCAAACAACGTGGCCAAACCAACCAGCAAAAAGATCACACGCCCAGTTTCACCCCACACCTCACCCAACACAGCCGCTTGATCCCAAATAAGGGATCCACTTTCAGGCACAATGCCTTGCGGATGCAACACAGCCAAAGACCCAAAAATGAACAGCATCATTGTAACCGTATTCAACGCCCAGAAAAACAGCATCTGATCCTTTTTAACATAGGCCCACCAGCTTTGAAACCGCTTGATGTTTTCTTCCGTCTCTTCATATTGAAAACCCGTTGATGGCATAGCTTCACTGCGCCCCCACAAAGGGTTTTGCATCATGGGCACATGCGCGCCCATCCCAATGTGTTTGTCACGCAAATAAAACGTATAAAACAAATTGGCCGTACCACCCGCACCAGCAAATACAATGGCAATAAACAGCGCCTTTACCGACATACCCGGTTCTTTGAAGCCCACATTGATAACCCCCCAACCCAGTTCAACCCACGTCTCTGCCGTACCTACCGCAAATGCAACCACAATCAACCCAATCGTCACAATCGCCACCATCAATTCCACGGCCTTTTCCATCGTATTATAAATCATCTTGGGACCAAACAAAATCGCAGCCACACCTGCAAAAGTAATCACTGTCCACACGGTATCCGACCCCCACCCTTGTGGTCCTACCAACAACGCCTTCAATGCCAAACCGGAGGCACGCCCCCACCCCGGTGCAATCCAAGAAAACAGCGTAATAATAATAAACAGCGGCGCAAAACCACGCCACACACGCGCAAAACCCGTATAAACCGTCTCACCCGTTGCAATCGTCCAACGCCCCACCTCAAAGTTGATCCACATTTGCAAAAACACACCCAATACCGCAGCCCACACCATGCTTGCACCATATTGCGCCACCACACGCGGCCACACGATAATCTCACCCGCCCCAATAGACAACCCCACCAAAATCGCGCCCGGCCCGGCCATTTGCCAAAACCCCAACTTGCGCTCCGGCAGATCCTGTTTCTTAAAATCATCCAATTTCTCAAACATGTCTATCTCCCTCCCAGAAGTTCTCATGCCTTTGGTTGTACCCAAAAAAAGAACACACCTCAACACCGAGGTATGCCATAAAACACCGTCTTATATACGTGCCTCGAGCGTGCGCCGCTAAATAACGCCCGAAAAGAGGCAAAGTCAAGCAGGGATCTTGCTTTTCCTTTTTCCCTTTTCCTTTTTCCCTTTTCCTTCCAACACCTTCACCACATGCCGTGACAAAGACAAATACGTCGTCAACTTCCCCCCAAACACATTCAGCAATTGCGTGTCACCCTTTGTATGTAAATCCAATTCATATTCCCGTGACAAATCTGTTGGATCTTCTTTATTGGCCACCAAAGGACGCACCCCAATACTTGAATCAACCACGTCTTCTCGTTGAATCTGCCGATCAGGTTTTAAATACGTATTCACTTCCTCTAGCAAATAAGCCACATCGGCCTCCTGCACCACCACCTCATCAATCCCCATCACCTCTTCACGTTCCGTCGTCCCAATCATTGTCTGCCCATTTTCAGGTTCCGGAATAATAAAAAATATACGCTTGCCATGCGCCTGCAAAAACATCGGCTCAGGCGTAAGCAACCCATTGACAAAAATGTGAATCCCACTAATTTTCCGAATTTGAAACCGAGCCGGCAAATGATACTGCGCAACCACTTCGTCAATCCACGGCCCCGTTGCATTTACCAACGTCTGCGTCCGATAAACCACATCATCAACCTGCACCCCAAATCCCTCATCGTCCCACAACACATCCGCCACATCCACCTGCTCACAAAATACACAACCCAGCGCCGTTGCATCCTCAGCAACCCGACGCGTCAACGCCCAATCATTCGTCTTGCCATCATAATACTTAAGCACCTTCACAATACCCTCTTGTTTTAATGCATCAAATGCGCTTTCAAACACATCCCGCTTCACAAAACCCGAGCGATACTTATTCTGCCACCCCGCCAACACATCATACAACTTCACCCCCAACCACAACATCCACGCCGGTCTTGGGCTCGTTTTATAAATAGGCAAAAAAAACGGCCGCATCCCCACCAACTCGGGATACCGCCGCAACAGTTCCAATCGATCTTGAAGCGCCTCACGCACCAAAGCAAACCGCATCGTCTCCAAATATCGCAATCCCCCATGAATCAACCGCGACGACTTCGACGACGTGCCACCACCAATCACGCCCTTATCCAACACGAGCACCTTCTGCCCACGTTCAGACAATGCCTGCGCAATCCCACACCCATTAATCCCCGCACCCAATATAATCACATCGTATGTCACATCACACCTACCTCAAAAATTCCGGTACCACCTCATTCACCAAAACCTGATCCAACGTCTGTCGCTTCCTCACCAAATGCGCATTCCCATCTCGATCAATCAATACCTCAGTTGCCTCAGGAAACGAATTATAATTCTTCGATGCCATCCCCGCACAATACGCACCCGCGCCACCAATAACCACCGCATCGCCCACCTTAGCCTCCGTCAACTCACGCGGCAACAACCCTTCCGGATCATCTGGTGCGGGTGTTAACACATCGCCACTTTCGCAACAATGCCCCACCACCAAATAATCACCCACACCGCGCGCCTCTGCCTCAGCAGGTACCACCACAATCGGGTGTTGTGCCCCATACATACTCGGCCGAACCGTCTCCGTCATTCCGCTGTCTATCTTAATAAACCGATACCCCTCTTTTCCCGTATCAACAATATCCATCGCTGTGGTCACAATCGCACCCGCATTGGCCACCAAATACGTCCCGGGCTCCACCTCCAAACGCAACTCCCGGCCCGACTTACCTGCCGTCATACGAAAAGCCTCAACCACATGAGACCCAATCACCTGTAAATCGGTCGATACTTCACCCTTCATACGCCCCACTTTATACCCACCGCCCAAACTCAACGTATGCGTGTCTGGAAAACCCACACAAATGTCCAAAGACATCAATGCCACACGTTCCCACACTTCAGGATCACTACCCGACCCAATATGCGTATGCATCGCCGTAACGATCAAATTGCGTTCACCACAGATCTTATGAACCTCATCAATATGCTCATGCCAAATCCCAAAACTTGCCGCTGGCCCACCCACATTGGTGCGGTTGCTATGCCCAGATCCGGCCCCCGGATTAATACGCACAGAAAGCGAATGCCCCGGAAACAAGTCTCCAAACGTGCGTAATTGATTCAACGAACACGCATTATAAATAACACCTTTTTCCACCAATGCTTTCAAATTATCCGGTATCTGCTGTGCCGTCACCTGAATATGATCTGCCGGCACCCCAGCGCGCATCGCCCGTTCGGCCTCATAACCACTGCTGGCATCAATATGCAAACCCCGTTGTGTCAAAATGCGGATCACAGCCGCATTGGGCAATGCTTTCATTGCATATCGAGCCGTTAAACCAAATGCATTTGGAAAACCCAGCACCGAATCGGCCTGCGTTTCTAAAGTCTTTTGATCATACACATAAACAGGAGACCCAAACTCACGACGAATCTCACGCACCTGATCTACACTTAAAAAAGAAAGTTGTTCCATCTCCACCTCTTGATCTTTACTTGACATCTGAAAACAGAAAGGGAATATTAAAGACTATGATCTTCATAATAATTCAATAGGTTAACTTTCAACCCATTATGGACATCATCCACAAGATAACGTATCTAAGTTTTTCATTGTCCACAGTCCATTATCCACTGCCTATGAACGCTGCACTCTCACAATTTATCCAAGTCGTCAAGCGCATTCCACTTTTTCAAGGCCTGAAAACAGATCAAGCATTGGCCATGATCAAAGTGTGTGAACGCCGCGCGCTTCAAAGACGAGAACAATTATGTGGTTATGGAGAACCCAGTAATGAAATGTTTATATTGCTGTCAGGAGAACTTTCAATCCGTACAGCACAAGACGTTCAAATTGCCACAATCAAGCCCATTGCCCCTGTAGGTGAAATGGGCATCTTTACAGGTGAACCCCGCTCAGCAAACGTGATGGCCAGCGAAGCATCCTCTTTGCTCGTTTTAAGCAAAGCCAAACTCAACGTGTTTATGCGACGTAATCCCGACATCGAGATTATTATCTCGCGCAATCTCATCAACACCCTATCTGAGCGCCTGCGTGCAGCCAACAAAGAAATCGCCCACCTACAAATTCTCATCTCCGATCAAGGGGCAAACCCCGAAGACATCTTAGATGACGAACCCGCAACATAAAAAATGGCTCCCTTCGGGAACCAACCTACCTCACCTGTTGCAATTTGGTGCGGACGGGGGGACTCGAACCCCCACAAGCGTTTAGCCCACTAGATCCTAAATCTAGCGTGTCTACCAATTCCACCACGTCCGCACCCTTACAACAGGCCATAAAAGTAAGCGTTTGTGCCCCACATCGCAAGAAAAAATCATGGCTTAAAAAACAAAAGGCGTCGACCAAATTAATGATCGACGCCTTTATTAAATTCATAAAGTATATATATTTAAATCTGATTATCCAAGGCCATTTCCAAGCCCACATCGTTTAAAGCGGTGGGGCGAATCTGCCGTTTTTTCAATTGTCGAGCCAGCTCGTGCAAATATCCCCGAACCTTTGGGTCAGTATGGACTCTCTTTTGGAGCTTCCAATATAAAACGGCCAATTCTCGATCTTGTGTGCTCACCGGATGATTCTCCTGTTGGGATTGTTGTTGCATTGTATTTTGAATTATCGGCATATTTCAAAGTCCCTTTAACGATTAATCCTCAATTCTTCCAACTCATCCAAAATGGCAAGGCTCACAAACACCAAAAATGCCATGCCACAAATGATGCCAATCATCAATAACGGCGTACTCAGCTCCATAAAAACCACCTTTTCATATTGCGATGTGAATGTGTCGCCTTCCCCTATCGCAACGTCCGTGCCACCACACCCACACAACCATAACACCTTTAAAAACAAACAATAAAAAACGGCTATGCCTTTTGGCATAACCGTTTAAACAGCAAAATTCTATTTTCGAGCGGAATTTTTTTCCGCTCGCCTAACTCATTTTATTGACTTTTCCCAACCCACGTCCTACGATAAACGTTGGCAAACCTCAAAGTGGTAATATCCGCCGTACTTTTCATTATCCATTGTCCTTAATAGGAAATGTCAAAGTAAATGTCGTACCAACACCCACATCACTAACCACATCCACAGTACCACCGTGGTTTTCAATGATACGGCCACAAATGGCCAAACCAAATCCATGCCCTGTATCTTTGGTGGTAAAACCCGAATCAAAAATGCGCATCACAACATCTTCGGGCATTCCGGGGCCATGATCGGTCACCACGACCGACACCCGGTTATCTGCGGGGTTAAACCGAGTGGTTGTTTCAATATGCCCTTCGCCCATGGCATCGGCAGCGTTGGCATATAAATTGATTAATACCTGCTGGATTTGCCCAGGGTCGATATCTAACAATGGCAAATCAGTGCCCAAATCGCGTTCAAATCCGACCTTATGGAAACGACTTTGACCTTGAATAAAGGAAATTAACTTTTCAATGAGCAAGTTAATGTGAGCGGCTTCCGTTTTAGAACGCAACATGCCCAAATCCATCAACCCCGATGCAAACTGTTCCATTTTAGACAATTGATCGGCAATGGCACCTAAACTGCGCTCGATGCGCTCATCCCCTTTTAGCTTGGAGTTCATCTGCAGCAACTCGGCATGCCCCATTAATACCGTAAGATAATTCTTGAGTTCATGCCCGATCTCAGCCGACATTTGCCCGGCCATCGCCAACTTTTCAGCCTGAATGAGGCGCGACTCTAATATCTTACTATCCGTAATATCGCGAAAACCCAAAGCAGCACCATCGAGATGGGGCGCAATCGTAATTTCAAAATAAGCCATGGCATGTTTTGCATCTTTATATTCCAGCCCCATCGTCGCCATATCACCAGAGGCAATCACTTGCATCACCGTTTGACGCACACCGCCACCCAATTGCGGTGCTGCTTCAAACAAATCACGCTCTAACAAATCATCTGTAGCCGCATCATCAAAGATTGTACGGCGCTCCGTTAACTTATTCCATCCATGTATGGCAAAACGGCTGTCGAGCCACAAAATGCTGTCGTACAAACTTTGCACCAGCGTTTCGTCTAACCGCCTCACGCGCTGTGCCGTGATTTTGGCTACATTTTGCAAGATCCGACGGTGCAAATTGGGGTGCGCATCAAAAAAAGTGTTGAGATCGCTTTGCAAAAATTCAAGGACCTCAGTTGCCCCTAATGCACGCACGGTTGCACTGCGGGGTCCGCTGTCTACCAAAGCCAATTCGCCAAAGCACTCGCCTTCGCCCAAAGACGTCAACACCTCTTGCTGTTGGTCAAGCGTGGCTTTTTCAACCCGAACCGTGCCCGATACGATCACATACATCGCATCACCGGCTTCACCTTCGGTCACAATCGCCTGAAGATCTTCAAAAGACCGAGGTCGTGCCAAATCAAAAAACAATGTTCTGTCTTCCGATGGCAGCCCTTCAAGCAGAGCAATTTGTATGTCATTAGGGTTCATAAAATGCAATCTCCAAGTCAGCGAACGCCCTAAAACTATGAACAAAACCATTAAAAAACAAGCACTGAGGTGCATAGCCCTAATGTTTTTTTTGCCTATCCCTCTGCTTGCACAAACGCCCAAACCAGTGAGTAGCCCTACAGACTCCATCACTTTTGATGCCGACCAAATTACATATGACCTCAAAAACGAACGCATAAACCTGATGGGCAATGCCACATTAAACTACCGCGATATCACCCTCACTGCAGGTCACATCCTCTACAATCGCAAAACACGTCACATGACAGCAGAACCCCTACCCGACTCTACAGGTGCACTTACTATTGGTCAGCCCCAGTTTAAACGCCCCACAGAAACCATTTCGGGTGAAAAAATGACATATGACCTTGAAACCGAACGCGGCAGCGTGAAACACGGACGTGCCAGCCAGCAGCGCAAATACTATCAAGGTGCAAATATCTTGCTCGCCAGCCACCCACAATCGCTCAACGCCATCGACCTATCCATTAGTACCTGTAACAAAGACCATGCCCACTACGAATTTTTATGCAAAAACGTGCGCGTGCTCCAAAACGATCAGGCAGTAGGCCGTTCGGTCACCTTTCGCATCGGCCCCGTGCCCATCTTCTGGCTGCCGTTTTTTGTATTTCCAACCAAACAGGGCAGACAATCGGGCTTGCTTACCCCCAGCATTGGCAGCAACGACCGCGATGGCATTTTTGTAAGAAACGTCGGGTATTATTATGCACCTAACGACTATTGGGATGCCACCTTAAGAGCCACTCTTAGAGAGCGAGGGGGGTTTCTCATCGCATCGCGTTTTGTCTACGCCGTCAAAAACCACCTCTCAGGCAGCATAGACCTCGATTATGACCACACCACAAGCCCCACAAACAGCACCAACAGTTGGCGGTTAAATCTCCAGCATCAACAACGCATCAATGCCACAACAAATATGCGCGGCAGTGGTCAATTTACCACCAGTTCAACCTTTAATGAACGCAATAGTGACGAACTCTACAACTTTCTCAACAAACAGCTTCGTTCCAGTTTCTCTATAGATAAACGGTGGACAGAATCAGGTCGTAGTGTCGATGGCAGCCTCACTTATAATCGCGACTTAGAAAAAAAAACCAATGCATTCCAAGGTTTTCCGCGGCTGTCCTTTCGTCAAGGATCTCGCGCACTCTTTGGTCGGTCAAAAACACAAAATCAGACCTGGTATCGCGCGATTCGATACGACTTCAACAGCAATCTCACCAATAATTTTATACAAAACCCAGATACGATTGCTAACAGAAGCGATTTAACCTTACAAAGTGCTTTTAACATCAACAGCCAGCACAAACCCATGGGTTGGTTAGACCTTACACCGCGTCTTTCAATCAATGAACAATTCATACACAGCGATGCCGCCGATTCAATCTCCCGAAGAGAAACCTATACCGCCAGTATCAACGTGGGCACCAGCGCATACGGTATTTTCCAAACAAACATAGGACGTATCAAAGGCTTCCGACACCGCTTACAACCCCGCATTTCTATCAACTACAACCAAAATGCGACACTTGTCGGTGGTACATTTGGTTTTGGGGGCACACGTGATTGGGGAGACCCTCGACGCAGTTTAAATTTTGGCTTAAACAACTCGTTAGAAATAAAAACAGAACACAATGATGACGTACGTCGGTTTACTTTCGCTACCTTAAACGTCAACACAGGTTATGACCTGGACAACACCCTTCAAAAATGGCGAGACTTGAGTACCACTGCATCCATTAAACCCAATCAACGCATAGACATGCGTTTGACCATGCGCCACGAACTTCAAGACCCAAGTGGCAACTTCAAACCGCGTTTAGAATCCTTCACCATCACCTCCAACTTTCGGTTTGATGGCCGCAAAGGAACAACATCTGCCTCACAAAACAACATCCAATCTTCAACAGAATCCAATTTTGGGATTGAGGGAGACCCATACACCAACGTTGGTAATACTTCCCAACCTTGGCGATTGGGTCTCACCCACTATATCAATTACTCAAAACCTTCACTCACAGCACCTGCAAGCAAACGCTCTTGGATCAAAGCCGATCTGGGGATCAACCCCACATCGACCCTACGCTTTGATTATTCTGTCAACCTCGAGCTGATTCCCACACGCAGTCTGGTTGCCCAAAATGTATCCCTTTACCGCGATCTACACTGCTGGGAAGCCCGCCTGTCTTGGTATCCCACCGGGTTCAACAAAGGCTATTACTTCAAAATCAACATCAAAGACATCCCCCAAATCAAATTTGAACACCGCAAGGGCGGTTTTGGCATCTAACCCACTTTCGCACTTTCGCACCAGATAGATGGTGATGTGTGCGGTACCTACTCGGGAAATTTGAGCTGCGAGAGCTTTTAACGATATACTTGTTTCACCTTGCGTAACCCACCTAAATCGCTTAAATTAAAGCGCATTACTTCATTTTGGAGGATCGTGTGCGCGCGCTCATACAACGCGTCAGCAAAGCGACGGTTCGGGTTGATGACCAAATCATGGGTCACATAGAAAAAGGCCTGCTCATCTTCTTGGGGATTACCCATAACGATGATGAACTAGCCTTGCGTTTTGTTGCCGAAAAATGTGCCCATTTGCGTATCT
>JBLHJX010000183.1:0-10539 GCA_047619225.1 Candidatus Latescibacterota bacterium | reverse complement strand
TGGTGAACAGCATCGTATTCCTCACCCACATGAATAATCTGCTCATTCACAAGATCTGTTGCCCCACCATCTTCAGATACTGAATAATGCAACTTCCAGTTCATCATCCCTTCTATGGGATCATCATTGGGCAACACACCTTCTGTCCACATCGAAATATACCGGCCCGTTTTCGGGTCCACATAACCACCACGTGGGTGTCGTCGCCCCGTTCCATCTGCATGATCAAATAATGTTGCCCACTCGTCAGGGTCAAGCCATGTTTGCCCTCCATCATCTGAACGTCGCACATAGGCCACATCAACCGTATCAGATCGACTCGTATAACTGTGATAACTCACCAACTTGAGGCCATCTAATGTCGTTGTATAACATCCACCCAAGACACCCACACCTTCACGAGGTGCAGGCACAAAAACCGCACGTTCAACAACCTTTGCAATCATCATTTCTCCTCACCTTCTATAATCGGTTTCATAACATACCGAAGCCTTTTGAATACCGCCCCAACGTCAAACCTATGGCCAGACCCGTCTTCCATATCCAATTGCGGGGCACCGTGGGCAAAGCACCCATACCTCTCATAATCCAAAAAATGCGCCACAGGTAAAAGACCGCAAAAGGAATGTCTTTGGGATTATTAAAAATGTGCCCATAATATCGGGGTGTGAAAATCAAAAATAATGCAGCGAGAAAACCAGCTCGACCACCGCCCAAAAGAGAGCCGATGCGATAAGCTGCAACAACACCTAAAAACCCAATCAACGCACCACACAAATGATAGGCATCATAAGGGGCCAACGGCAAAAGTTGACTCAGTGCATAACCGAGCACATGAACCAAACCGCCGTATAACCAGTATTTGTCGTTTCAAATTTTTATGACTGTTTATTTGTGCCATGTGCCTTCAGATCATTAAAAAAAATATTCTGTTGAATCAATGCTTTGCAAAAACTGCGACTTCTTTTTAATATTGTCCCCTACACACAAATAATCAATATATTGCTGTCATACGGCACAGAAATACGCTCAATAATATAAACATTCCTCTGTTTGCGTCTTCAACTTTATATTCATTCAAAAGGAGCCATCCACATGTACATCCAAGACCAAGTTCGATATGCCGACTTGAACGATGAAATTCTCAGTTTCTTTCGCGCCATCAGCGTCGATTCCATCCATCTCGAACTGCGTGGTGGTAAACCTGCGCCCGCGTTGGCAAACAAGCCCGGTGGCACAGGCCAAGCCAATAGCCAGTTGGCACAAGACATTCGAGAAGGCAAAGATTGTACTGAAATATTTGAACAAGCCCGTGAAAAAGTAGAATCACACGGTATGAAACTGAACAATGTCTTCATGTCATGTTGGGAAGAAATTGCTCTCAACAAAGAAGACGCCGATGACAAAATCGACGCATGGTGCAAAATGCTCGAATCCCTTGGCAAAGCGGGCATCCCATGCTTGGGCTGGAATTTTAAGCCCTCGGGCAATTTTCGAACCAAAGCAGACATCGGTCGTGGTGGGGTCCGTTACAGCACTTTTGATTATGCCGAGTTTGAAAAAAATCGCCCAACACCCCATGATCCCCCCTACTCAGAAGAACAAATGTGGGCACACATGGAAAAATTCCTCAAAGCCGTTATTCCCGTTGCCGAAAAAGCAGGCGTCAAAATGGCCCTACACCCCGACGACCCACCCATTCCCGAACCACTGGGTGGCATTGCACAAATTTGTTCCTCTCTCGAACAATTTCGAAAAACCTTCTTCGAAATTGCCCCCAGCCCCAACAACAACATGCTCTTTTGCCAAGGCTGTATGACCGAATTGCTGGGCCCAGAAAAAGTATACGACGCCATTGCCGAAATGGCCTCCAAAAACAAAATCCAATGGGTACACTTTCGCAATGTCAAAGGCCAAATCCCTCGTTTTGTAGAAGTCTTTATGGACGAAGGCGAAGTCGACATGAAAAAAGCCATGGAAATTTATCGCGACAACGGCTTCAATGGCCCTTTTATGATGGATCACACCCCCCATTTTGCATACAACCATTCAGACCTCGCGGGCAAAGCCTTTGCCATTGGGTACATTCGCGCACTTATTCAAGACGTCTACAAATAAAAGGATTCTCCATGAGCATTGAAATCATCCGACCTGAAATGGCCGACCTGATTGACCCAGCCACACAAATTGAAAAAGTAGGTGGCGATTTCAAATTTACCGAAGGCCCTGTTTGGCACACAGAAAAGCAGTGTTTGTTCTTTTCAGACATTCCGGCCAACATCCTGTACAAATGGACACAGCGAGATGGTTTCTCCATCCATCGAGAACCCAGCCAAAACACCAACGGCCTCACCCTCAATGCACAAGGCCAACTCATCTCCTGTGAACACTCAGGCCGGCGTGTCAGTATCGAAATCGACGGCGAAGCTCAAACCCTTGTGAGCACCTACCAAGGCAAACGCCTCAACTCACCCAATGACGTCATCGTTTGTAAAAACGGCGACACCCTCTTCACCGACCCACCCTATGGTCTGCCCAAAAAAGACGGTGTCATACTCGAACAAGAAACCCCCTTCTCCGGCGTCTACCGCCTCCCCGCCAACGCAAGCGAACCCGTTCTCCTCATCGACGACTTTGACCGCCCCAATGGCCTGGCTATCAGTGCAGATGAAAAAACACTCTATGTCGACGACACCGCCCGCAAACACATCCGTGCCTTCGACGTAAATCCCGACGGTACCCTTTCAAACGACCGCATCTTTGCAGAACTCATCGGTGAAGGCAAAGGCGCACCCGACGGCATGAAATTGGATCGTCACGGTAACGTCTATTGCACAGGCGCAGGTGGTGTTTGGATCTTCAACTCGAATGGCGACCTTTTGGGCAAAATTCACGTAGACACTTCCGCGGCCAACTTGGGGTGGGGCGATGACGACATGCAAACCCTCTACTTAACCGCCAACACCGAAATCTTACGTTTGCGTTGTAAAACGGGTGCATAAAAGCAGAAAAAAGGAAGATGAGAGAAGAATATCTTGGTTTTTCATTTTGTTCTTCTCCCTTCTCTAAACAAATGAATCTACGGAGACCCTCATGAAAATCACCGACATCAAAACCGCCTCTGTACAACTCAAAGTAGATGGCAAACCCCGTTGGCGATACAATTTTGTTCGCATTTATACCGATGAAGGTGTTTATGGTACAGGCGAAGCCAGCCACGTTGACAGCGGTTGGCGCGGCACCACACGCGACATGTCCAAACTCATCATCGGTATGGACCCTCGTGATGTAGACGTATGCTTTGAAAAAATTCGCCGTGCCTACATCTTTCGAGGCGGTTTTGCAGGCCTTGGCATCTCCGCCCTCACCGGCATCGAAATCGCCCTTTGGGACCTCGCGGGCAAAGCCCAAGGCGTGCCCGTCTACCGCCTACTCGGTGGCAAATTTCGCGACCGAGTACGCCTCTATGTTGACAGTGCGCACACCGACTACAAACAACGCGCAGCCGAAATCACAGAACAAGGGTTCACTGCCGTCAAGTTTGACCTCGACGACGCAAACAATCCACACAAACTCGACCCGTGGAACTGGTCGGTAACCCCCAACGAACTCAAATCCATCATCGATCAAGCCTTTGAAATTCGCGAAGGCATTGGCCCATCTCTCGATCTCGCCATAGACCTACACGGCAAATATGACGCCACCGCTGGTTTAAAAATTGCCCAAGAGCTCGAACCGCTCAACCTCATGTGGCTTGAAGAACCTGTCCCTCCCGAAAACATCGACGCCTTAGCCAAAATCACCCATGCCACCCAAACACCCATTTGCGTTGGTGAAAGCCTCTATTTGCGCCATGGTTTCCGCGAGCTCTTTCAAAAACAAGCCGCCGACATCATCATGCCAGATATTTCTAAATGTGGTGGCCTCTCCGAATGCCGAAAAATTGCCAACATGGCCGAAATCTACTATATCCCCTTTGCCCCACACAACAACAGCAGCGCCCTAAGCACCGTGGGTGATGCTCATGTATGTGCCAGCGTCCCCAACTTTCTCGCTTTAGAATTTCACCGATTCAACGACCCCACCTGGAACAAGGTCATCCTCTCAGACGAACCCGCCATCCAACAAGGCCACGTCGTCCTCACCGAAAAACCCGGCCTCGGCGTAGAACTCAACGAAGACTATCTCACTTCAGAACTTGAAGACGGCGAACCCTTATGGCAATAATCACGGAAGGGATTAAAAAATGACACCCCAAGAAAAACCAACCGTTCGCATCGCAGGCGTCAACGACGAACCAAGCCCCACCTGGGACTTAAACGAAGGTCTCGACGTATTAGATGAGCTCGGCATCAAATTCGTTGAACTGCGAGCGGCCAACGGCAAAATGGTCGATCAAATGGACGATGACATGTTTTACCCCATTGCAGATCGCATCAAAGAACGCGGCTTCACCGTTACCACCTATCTCGGGCAAGTAGGCCGCGATGTGCCCAACAAAGAGATTCGCAAACGCGACCTCGAATGGATGGAACGTGCCGTCACACGTGCCGATTATATTGGCACCAACCAACTGCGCACCATGGGCTATAAAAAAGGGGAAGACGACGGCACCGATTGGTTTTCTCGTGCCATATGGATGTACAAAGACATGACCGCCATTGCTGCATCGGGCAACAAAACCCTCATCTTTGAAAATTCTCCCGGACACAATGCGGCTGTTTGCTGGGCACCCGAATGTTTGGCGGCTCTTGAGGCTGTCAACTCTCCAAATTTCCGGCTCAACTTCGATCCCGGAAATTTCGGCGCACACGGAGAAGTGGGCATCCAGATCTTTGAACAACTCAAAGATTATATTGGGAATGTACACGTCAAAGACATTCTCGAACCTGGTGACACCAGCACCTACTGCATCGCGGGTGATGGCAGTTGTGGGTATCCCGAAATCTTCAAAGGCCTTGCAGAAATGGGTTATTCGGGCACCATCACCGCAGAACCTCATCTCTTACACAGCGAAAAATTCCATGTCTCAGGTCGCGAAAATTATATCCTGGCGGTAAACCGTATTATCGAGCTCTTAGAAACCGCAGGGTTCAATGTTCAAAAACAGTAACCCCACATGCCAGTAGGCCAATAGCACAACACCTGAGTCAACGCCTCTACCTTGAAAAGGTGGGGCAAAACAAGGGTATCGATCATAGACACAAAAAGCCCGTTACTTCATAAGAAGCAACGGGCTTTTTAAATACCAAACCAACTATCTCCGTGCGGCCATCGCCTGCTCTGTCGCTGTTCGTGCAATATGCGTCACAATCCGTCCATCTTCACCTGTAGGCAACACATCCGATCCCCCATTTTGCAACGCCTCAGCAAACGCCACATACATCCCTTCGAAATTCTTCTCACCCGCAAATGGCAACTGCCGTATCCCTTCTAAATTCTCTCCACAAAATCCAACACATCAGAAAATGGCAACTCGGCAAAGCTACCAAAACGTGGATGCTTCCCCAATCGCGCGCGTGATGTTGCCGGACTCGTTAAACCACACAAAAATCGCGCCAATTGACGGGGGTGCTGCAAAGCCTCATGATTTTCTTCGCAAATATGCGCTATAACTCCGCGATGTACATCCCCTAATGCCCGAACCGGAGAACGAGGCAAAACACGCGGTGATGCATCTACGCACCCATCACAATGTCCACAATTGGATGCCATATCCTCACCAAAGTAGGCCAGCAAATGACGTGTCAAACACCCGCCATGTTCGGCAAACGCAACCACTTGGTTCAAACGCGCAACATCTTGTCCTTCCCTTTGCCAAAACGTTTGCACCAATGCTTCAGCCAACACAACCCCATCTGGGTTTTCCATTCGTCGAAACCCATGTCGCAAACCCGTCACCTGCACCTCCAAGTCGCCTTGTTCCTCCAAATAGGTCACAGCCGCCACAATGCGTTCACGCGGTTCCCCCAATTGTTCTGCCACAAGCGCGGGCTCTAAGTGATCCCACACGCGCCCTTTTTTAGAAGCATCAAACACGGCCCTCAAAAACGTTTGGCGATTGGCATCATACCCTGCCAAAACGGCTTCTACAGGCCGTTTAAGCTGATATTTATATGCGCTATAAAACGGCCCTGTGGCTTGCAACACACCATTCAACTCCAAATAGGTCAATACCGTTGCAATCACAAGCGACCGGATATCATATTGTGAGGACAAGTCATATTGTGACACATCAAACACCTCACCTTGGCCCAACAAATGCGCGACCAATTCACACAAACTCTCCTCTGTGGGTGTATCACCATATGTGAAATTGCCCAGGGTCACACAATCATCGGCACAGGCCAACAATTCACAAACCGACGGCGCACCATCGCGCCCTGCACGGCCAATTTCCTGCACATAATTTTCAAGCGTCTTGGGCAAATTATAATGGTAAATCGCCCGAATATCGGCCTTATCAATCCCCATCCCAAATGCAATGGTCGCCACCACCACATCCACATCACCTGCCATAAACGCCTCTTGGGCACGTGTTCGCAACTCATCCTTTAAGCCCGCGTGATAGGCCTGTGCCCGAATCCCATCTTGTGCCAATCTTTTCGCGACTTCTTCGGCGGTCCTTTGCAATGTCACATACACAATGGTAGGACCCATCAGGTTTTTCATACGTGCACGCAACACATCCATTCGCCTCTCTTGCGAACAAGGCGTAATTTTGAGTGTTAAATTGGGTCGATAAAATCCAGTATGCACATGATCGGCAACGGCAATGCCAAACGCCTCGCAAATATCCTTTGCCACAACGGGTGTTGCCGTTGCCGTCAAGGCCAAAATACGTTCCACCTTCAGCGCTTTTGCTTGTCGTGCAATCTTCAAATAATCTGGTCGAAAGTTGTGGCCCCACTCCGAAATACAGTGGGCTTCATCCACAGCCAACAACGAAATATGCTGACGCCGCAATCGGTTCAAGAACCGTTCATTGCCCAAACGCTCAGGTGCCACATACAACAACTTCAGAGACCCATCATTCATCCCTGCATAAATCTCTCGCACCGCATCATAATCCATGGTCGAATCCAAACGTGCCGCCGCAATACCTTTTTTGCGCAACGCATCGACTTGATCTTTCATCAGTGCAATCAATGGCGAAATCACCACCGTGAGCCCATCCAACATCAAAGCGGGCAACTGATAGCACAAACTCTTGCCGCCACCCGTTGGAAATACCGCCAAAGCAGATCGCCCGTCCAAAAGCGCGGTGATCACGGCTTCTTGCCCGGGGCGAAATTCGGGCAGGTTGAAGGTTTCTTGCAGCATTGTTTTGGGATCAGACATCATCCATCCAAAGTGAAATTATGGGGGGGGGAAAAGAAGATTCGGCGTGAAAACATGCAAACCAAATGCCAAAACGCCTGCCCTAAAAACAACGCTTTAGGCAGGCGCTTCTGACCAAAATAGAACGCAACATGCAATCGCGCTCAAAATATAAAACAAAATGTTCTAAGGCGCGTTCTCCAGCTTGCGGAACAAATCGGCAAAAATGGCATTGCGATTTAGACGCACCGCCGTACGCATAAAATGGCGGCCAGGGTCATGACTATATGTATATTGATCCGTCAAAATGGGGCTGTGTACCAACCGCGTACTCACCCAATCGGAATTAATTATGTAGGCCGTGGCTGAAATATCCCAGATTTCTTTTGCCCACGCATAATGGTCTTTGTGGTATCCGCGCACTGTCTCGGTCAAAAAATCACCAACGGCACTCTTGCCAGCCACATAGGCTTCTAATTCGGGCAACGTCGTCAACAAATGCGATGCCACATTCCGACACGGAATTTGCACAAAAGGTACGCCACAATTAAAAATCACCTGTGAGGCATACAGGTCTTGCTGCAAATTAAACTCCCGTGCAGATGGACAGTGGTGTTCATGCCCGCCCAGCCACACCACCACAATCTTGCGTATAATTTCAGGTGCCAACAATATTGCCGATGCCACATTGGTAATCGCGCCAATAGCCACCACATACAATGGCTCATCACCTGAGGCCAGCGCTTTGTCAATCAAATCTCGAACCGCATCACTTTCTTGCGGTTTATCAGCCGCTTCCAAATAGCCCGTGGAACCGCGAAACACCAACCCATCATTGGCCACTTGTAACCGATCGAGCAATCTTAAAATTTCATCATAGCTTTTCTCCATGCCATCGGCAGGTCCATCTGATCGCCCATTGTGAAAGGGTGCTGCATAAAGGGCCTCAACCGACATTTGCTCGGGTGACAACAATGCATGAGCCACAGCAAACTGATCATCCACCTCATTATAGGTATCCGTATCCAACACGATGCGCATTTTACCCGATGGCGGCTGCAACCGCGCAATTAACTCGCTGTTTGTCAACTTTGGAAAATCCATAAAACCCTTCTATGTAATAGTGGAAATAGAAACAGCAGGCATGGGCGATTATTGCCAACTGCCTGCTGTGTTCTCAAGCCTGTGCGTCTATCTCGTTAAGCCGAAACCTCAACACCATCGACATGCTCCTCAAACAAAGCGATATTTTCTTTTATCATATCGCGATTGTCCTTTAAAAACATACCGACCAATGCCACATCGTCTTCACGCATGTTTTTGCCCATCGTTTCAAATGCTTCTAAAATGGGCTTATTGCCACCACCAAACACTTTGTAATGCACCACAGGGCAAGGAATGGTCGCGATGACGTCCAACATCTTAGTGCGATCTTCTTCTTCCCACTTTTCACCCGTTCCCTGATGGTGCGCGCTTTTTGAGCGGTCTGTGGGATTGTAATAACTACACATTTGAAAATCGGCCTCTAAATTATCGCGAACCCATTCATGTGCTTCGGGCTGATGCGCCGCAAAACCAGCTGCCACATTACCATCCAGCATCATTTGGAGTGCCTCGTGGAAGTTGTCCCACATTTCATTGGCATACCAGTTGTCCACCACACCCCCATGAATGTATGCGCCGGTTGCGCCCATTTCGATAGAATCTCGAAGCCACATGCGCCAAGCATCGGGTTTGCCACGCTCAACGCATACCTGTGCAAACCACTGAATGGTGCCCCCTTCATCCCAATATTCTTCCACAATATCCATCATACGATTGTCGGTACGACCAAAGAACGTATTGATACCCTGCTCTTCAGCCTGACGCAAAATGTCTTTGATTCGAGATGGCGTGTGCCAATCAATCATTTCTTTGCTGCGTTCCTGGGTTTGGTGCGAAAACCCACTGAAGGGATTGCCACCGATGCAGAGACCTGTAATGCTGGCCGAGCCGATGGTTGCAAGACGCATGGTACAGTTCCTTTCGAAGAGATTGAACCAACTAACGGGAATTTACCGAATAAGATAAGGCGATTGGCGTGAAGATGCAACACCGTATACAATTAAATTTTTACAGTGATTTTGATCTAAAAATTATGAAACCCATGCCCTGCACCGGGAAACCAAATCAGATCAATGACCACACCCAACCCAATGCCCCCGCAATATCCAATAACCGTACCATAAAAAAACGGCTTCGCGCGCTCATACAGCCGAGGCCCACCCACTTTAATAATGACCCACTTTGCAGCCCAAACCATCATAATACTCAAAGCATAATAACGCGGCCCGGTGGTATACTGAAAAGCCAAACCCAACGGATGAAGCGGCCACCACGGAAACCATGTGCGCAACATCGCAAACAGCCCAGCCTCCCCAGCTCCCAACAGCCAAACCCCAAGTTTCTGAGGATCAAACGACGTCTTCTCAGTTTCGCCCAACAGGGTAGCAATGCTGCCAAAGATGCCTAATGGACCTTCCCACAAAGCCCACGACCGCAAAAAAAGCGCCGAGTCTCGATAACAGTAATACATAATGGTCATTGCACAGACCACAAAACCCACAGCAAAAGCCAAAAACACAATGCCCGACACCCACTTGCGTCCGTGGGCCTCATCCACATCATCCATTGCCTTAAAGTGATGCGGCAACACCTGCATGGTTTGAATGCGACTGCCACCATAAAACACATTGCTATTGACCAACTGCATCGCCGTCAAATCACGCACGGTCAATGTATCGGTCCCCATCACCGACGTCACAAAACCTGCACCCTTGATCCAAACCGGAAATAAATAACCAAAACCACTGGCGGCAATAAATTTAGACGTCGCAAAATAAGACACAAACATCAAGAACAAATGCACCACCGCCAACTTAAACGACATGCCCAATGCCATAAAAAAACCGCACAAATAGATCGCGCACACAGCCAAACCGACCACAGCCAACCGATAAGACACCGCACCATCACCTCGCCCACCTTCCCTCGCCGATTTCCAAACATGTTTTAAATGCCGCCTCGCAATCCACACCGACCAAAGCACCAAGACCGTCATAGCGCCATGACTCTCTAAGTTCATGATCTCACCCGCCGAGGCGGGTTGTCCTGGAAGCCCCACAACAAATCCCGTTCGATTCAACACCCCCACCTTCACCACCGCCAACAACCCAAAAA
>JBLHJX010000182.1:0-10572 GCA_047619225.1 Candidatus Latescibacterota bacterium | reverse complement strand
GTATTGGGTTGATAACGATTTTTTTGGCGACAACTGGCACAACAACCAAATATCAACACCCACCCATTTGGTTCATTTAATGTTGCTTGTGGGTGACGAATTACCTGGGGATTTGGTCGAAAAAGGACAGCCCATTATCGGCAGAGCCCATATGAATGCCTCGGGCGCGCGGCCCAGTGGTGACAGAATTGTAATTGCTGGGATTCTGGCAAAAAATCTGCTCTTTAAGGGTGATAAGGAGCAGTTTGATAAAATCATAAGGCTGATAGAGGGTGAGATTAAATTCACAACGGGTAGTCGGGGAATGCAACACGATTACAGTTTTCATCACAGGCACGACAGGGTCAATAACACCACTTCCTACGGTTATGGAAAATACGCCAATACTTTTGGCATCTGGTCTTCATATGTGGCAAAAACGGACTACGCTTTTTCAGTTGAAAAGATAAATCACCTGATTGACTATTATTTGGAAGGCATATTCAAACAACAGGTGTATGGCATTTATACGGATATTAGCGTCAAAAACAGAAGCATTACACAAAGAGGGAGATTTAGACCGCATGGGACCACTGAAATTGAGCGTCTGTTGCAAAGCTCGGATTACCGAAAGGATGAGTTGGAGGCAATTATTAAGCTGCGAACGGGAGAAAAAAAACCATCACAATCATTCGCCAAATTTTTCTGGCAAACGGAACACTTTGTTTTCCAACGGCCAGATTTTTATACAACGGTAAGAATGTTTTCCACTCGAAATAGAAATATGGAAGTACCGTACAATGGCCCGGGAAAACCAACGCACCATAGAGCCGATGGAACCAATTATTTAATGATCAAAGGAGATGAATATCATAACATCTGGCCCGTTTACGACTGGCAAAAAATATCGGGTACGACCATTGTCCAAAAGCCAGAATTACATCCGCCAACCGAAATCCAAAAAGATGGACTCACTGATTTTGTAGGTGCTGTTACCGATGGTTTATTGGGTGCCGTTGTATTTGATTTTAGGAGTCCGCATGATTTTGTTGCAGCAAAAAAGAGCTGGTTCTTCTTTGATGAAGAATATGTTTGTTTGGGGGCAGATATAAATTCCAATCGGAGATTGCCTGTTGCCACGACCGTTAACCAGGTTTTAATGCGAAGCGAAGTCACTGTTTCTCAGAATGGCCAAATTGAGAAATTGCCAGAAGGTAATCGTGTGTTGGAAAACGTGAAGTGGGTGCATCAAGATAAGATTGGATACATTTTCCCAGAACCTGCAACTGTTAATTTGTCAAATCAAATACAAGAAGGGCGATGGTCAGACATTACAGACCAGAAGAACATTTCTGATGAAATTGTGAGTGAAAAGGTGTTCATGATGTGGTTCAATCATGGTAATCGCCCGGAAAACGGGTCTTATCAATACATCGTCGTTCCGAATGTTACCGAAATGGAATTGAATGAAACCAGCACTTCCAATCGCAACATTGAAATCCTCTCGAATACTGCTGAACTCCAGGGTGTAAAACATTTGGAAATGGATATCGCCCAGATTTCATTTTACAAAGCTGGAGAAGTGGAAATTTCAGATGACATAAAAATAAAAATGGACAGCCAGGGCATGGCCATGGTTAAAATGAAAGGAAACAAGATTGAAAAGTTATCTGTTTCCGATCCATCGAGAAAATTGAGCAGAATTATGATCACTGTTTCTGGTATATACGATTCTAGCGGAGATGGGTTTTTAACGATACCAAACAAAAGCGAGAAAAATACTTTGGTTCTGATTGATTTGCCCCAGGGTGTTTATGCGGGAAAGAGTGTTACGATTGCGTTTTAGAACACACACCTATAGGAAAGACAGAGGGCTTGTTCTTGCAATATGGATTATTCAGTTGAGCCTGGACATATGAGTGACGACCAGGTACACATAACGCGCAATGTACTTGCGCTGAGTTTGATGACCTTGTGTTATGGGGCATTCCAGGGGATATGCCAGACAATTGTGCCCTTGGCGATGGACCACCAGGGATTCACCAAAACCACGATCGGGTTGATGCTGGCGGTACCCGGAATCCTTGTGATATGCCTGGGTGCACCCCTTGCCCGTTTGGCCAACGGGCGTTGGCGACGTGGCACACTGACATCCTGTTTTGTATTGGCGGGCATCGCGTCTGTGCTCTACAGCGGTGCATCGCGCCCACTGGAATTTGTTGCACCACAACTCCTGTTCGGACTGTCAAGCACAGCGTTTTGGAGTAACATGGTGGCATCGTTATTTCGTCTAACGAAAGACCCTCGTAAGAGTCACCAGATACAAGCCATTGTCACATCGATGCAAGGGGTAGGGGCTTTTGGTGGGCCATTGTTGGGTGGGTATCTCAGTATCAACAGCTTCTCAGATGGATTTTTCGCAAGTGTGCTCTGTGGTGTGGTCGGCCTTGGTGCCAGCCGATTCCTGTCCTGTTCAGTAGCAATAGAGCCCCGTGTAGGGTTGCGGGCGTTCTTCACTGGGGCATACGTTCAACTGTTTCGCCTGGTCACGCGGCAACGCATCGTTATTCTGTGTATGAGCTTTGTCGCGTTGAACTGCTTTCTGCTCTACGTGATGGGAGGCTCATTCTTCGTTTTGTATGCCAGTCAGATTGGATTGTCGGTTTTTGTAGTGGCGGCCCTGGTCAGTGGGCGAGACGCGATCAGTGCGGTCATGCGATTGGGGTTCAGTAGAATTGCACGCTATACCTCGCCAATGCTGCTGCTGGGTGTGGGGACGGTTGTGGGCGCATTCAGTCTGAGCTTACTGCCACTGGGCACGACCCTCCTCGGGGTGGCTCTTGTGGCGCTTGCGCAGGGCATATTCCTCGCCTTCTTGCCACCGGCAATCAACACGCTGGTTGGCGCATCTACAGAACCGCAGGAGCAGTCGTATGCGATTGTGGGTATGCATTCCAGCAACTTCATAGCTCAGACCATTATGTCGCCGTTTCTGGGGCTCTTGCTCTACACCTTCGAATATTCAGCTGTCTATCCAATCGTCGGTGGTATATGGATCGTGCTGGCGCTCTTGGCTACGCGCGCTGGTTTGCGGATGGAACGTCAAGATAAAGAAGAAGCGATCGCTTCAACAATAGCAAGTTGACATCATTGGAAATAAGGGATACGAGAGATCGTCGGCTTATCGCCGATTGATGCAATTGTGTATGAATTACCCTTGTTCTGAATTCAGTTTTTTTGAAGCATACACCAAGAATGGAGTTTCGATCATGACGCACGTTGTTGTCATTGGAAGCACTGGACACGTAGGCACCTATCTGGTTCCTCGTTTGGTTGCCGCTGGATATGAGGTGACGGCGGTGAGTCGAGGGCACCGCGATCCGTACCAGTCACACGCAGCTTGGGATTCTGTCCGCAAGGTCACGCTTGATCGTGTCGCCGAGGATGAGAACGGGACTTTTGCGCAGAAAATTCTTGATCTCAAACCCGACATTGTCGTCGATATGATTTGTTTTAAGCTGGAAAGCGCTCAACATCTGGTGGAAGCATTGCGTGGTCACGTACAGCATTTCTTGTTTTATGGCTCGATCTGGGCGCACGGTCATAGCGTTGAAGTGCCCACCACTGAGATGCAGCGACGACGTCCCTTTGGCGAATATGGCATCCAAAAGGCTGCTATCGAGGCCTATCTGCTGGACGAAACGCGCCGAAATGGGTTCCCGGCCACGACTTTGCATCCCGGTCATATTGTTGGTCCTGGGTGGAATCCTCTCAATCCGGCGGGCAACTTCGACCCAAAGGTATTCTCCACCCTGGCTCAGGGAAAAGAGCTTGCTCTGCCACATATCGGCCTGGAGACCGTGCATCATGTGCATGCCGATGACATTGCTCAGATGACCATGCAGGCTATTGCCAACTGGAGCAATGCCGTTGGCCAAGCTTTTTATGCTGTCTCGCCAGCGGCAGTAACGCTACGCGGGTATGCCGAAACGGTTGCGAGTTGGTTTGGTCGAGAAGCGAACTTGCGATTCTTGCCTTGGAATGAGTGGAAGACACTTGAAGACTACTCTGAGAAAGATGTTGAACAGACCTGGGAACATATTGTACGCAGCCCTAATTTTAGCATGGCCAAAGCCGAGAGGCTGTTGAATTACCAGCCGCGCTATACTTCGTTTCAGGCCGTGTACGAAGCAGTCACATGGTTGATTGAGCAGGGTGTTGTCAAAACATAGTCGGCAAAAGTCTATATTAAATACGCGATCACGCAGCTGGATGAGGTATTGGATATCGACTGGAATTGCAAGATATAGCCTTTAACCCCGCCATCCCTTTCCCTTGACACACCCATTGGGATTTCTGAGATTATTCGTCACTATACGTCCCATTTCAGGGATGTCTTTTTTTCAGAAGTCTTAACCCAATCGAAAGTGGAGATCTTATCTGCTGGGCGTATGGCACCCTCACCAAAAGAAGCCACAAGCGCGTTGACCGCTTTGGGAACAGGAAAGGAGCAGAAGATGCATGTTGGGACACAAGGAAGCATACGCCAACACCGACGGGGAGGCCCCGAGTTGAGCCCGGAAGAGCTGGACGAGATGCAAACGCAGAGGCTTCAGTTTTTCAGTCGTTACGGCGTCGAGCACGCCTGCGCTTACCATCCCACGCACCAGAGACAACAAGAGCACTACAGCATCTGGACCGTGGAAGATCTGGAGAAGACGCGCGACCTCTACGAGAAACACGGCATTTCGCTCGATATGGTTGCCATGACGCTCTTGGACTCTAGCCACGTTGACCGCGAATCACGGCCAAGCATTATGCTCGGAAAGAGCCCGGAGCGGGATCGAGACATCGAGGCCATCAACGAAATGACCGTCAATTGCGCCAAGGCGGGTATCCCTGCTTGGAAGTACAATCTGAGTCTTCTCGGTGTGTTGCGCACGGGAAGGACGCCCGGCCGCGGTGGTAGCAGCTACAGCACGTGGAAGCTCAACGAAGCCAAGCCGGATACCCCACTCACCCAGGCCGGCGTCGTGACTGAAGAGATGGCCTGGGAGCGCATTACTTACTTGCTGGATCGCGTGATTCCCGTCTGCGAGGAGTACAAGGTTCGGGCGGCGTGCCACCCGCACGATCCGGGTGTTCCTGCCGAGGGGTATCAGGGTATCGAGCGCGTGCTGGGATCGTTTGACGGCCTCAAGAAGCTCGTGTCCATCAACGAGAGTCCCTACCACGGTCTGAATATGTGTCTGGGCACGATGGCGGAGAACTTAGACAACCCCGACGAAGAGATCCACGACGTGATTCGTTACTTCGGCACCCGTAAAAAGCTCTTCAACATCCATTTCCGCAACATCAAGGGTGGCCGGAACGAGTTCCAGGAGGTGTTTGTCGACAACGGCGATGTCGATATGCTCCAGGCCACGCTTACGCTGGCTGAGGTCGACTATCCCTACATGCTCATGCCTGACCACGTGCCCGGCCACCAGGATCCCGCGGCCGGGTTGCAGTCGCATGCCTTTACCTACGGATACATCAAGGCCTGCGTTGCTGCGGCCGAAAAGATGGCGGGCTGACGCCGGCCACACGACGCTTCTTGGAAAGCCCTCTCACTATATGTGAGTGGACAAGACGTGTTGGCTACTGCTATACCCGCCTGTTCCAGGTTACCTGTATGTCACCAAAGAAAAATCGGGTTACGAAGAAATTGTCGTAACCCGTTGCTTTTTATGGTGAGCAATGCTGGACTTGAACCCGTGACTTCTTGCATGTCAAGAAGGCACTGCAATTTATGGAAACTGCGAGATTTTTGTCCGCGTAGGCCCGTGTTCGCCCGTGGCCCAAATTTTAAAACACAAAGGAGAAGAAACGATGATTCAGATTGCAGAAGCCCTTGGTCCCCATCCGTCATCTCTGTGGAAAATGGTCAAACAGAGTGGCGTGGATTATGTTGTTGGTGGCATGGATATGAGCCTGATCGAAACGGCCCGCAGTAAGGAAGAGTTGCCATGGGGGTATATGTCGCTCATGCGTCTCAAGACGGGTTACGAAGATGCCGGTTTTCAGTTTGACGTGCTGGAAAGTCGTCCGCCTCTGACAAAAGCCAAACTGGGTCTACCGGGACGAGACGAAGAAATTGAGACCGTTATCGACCTGCTCACCAATATGGGCAAGTTGGGCATTGGGGTTTGGTGTTATGAGTGGATGCCAGTGATGAACTGGTTGCGCACGTCCTCGACGATCCAATCTCGGGGCGGAGCCCTGGTGACCGGATACGACCACGACCTGATGAAAGACGCGCCATTGACAGAATATGGCGAAGTCTCCGAGGAGCAGTTGTGGGAAAACCTGGAGTACTTTTTGAAGGCGACCCTGCCAGCAGCCGAGGCAGCAGGCGTGAAAATGTCCATGCATCCGGACGATCCGCCCATCTCCCCCATCCGGGGTCTGGGCCGCATTATGCGCAGTGTTGAAAACTACCAACGCCTGATCGACCTGGTACCCAGTCCGGCCAATACCATCACCATGTGTCAGGGTAATTTCACGCTAATGACCGACGATTTGCCTTCTGTCATTCGTGATTTTGGCGAGCAGGGCAAAATCACATTCGTTCACTTCCGCGATGTCAAGGGCACGGTTACAAAGTATCAGGAAACCTTCCACGATGAAGGCAAAACCAACATGTTGGCGTGTATGGAGGCCTATCGGGACATCGGATTTGATGGGGTGTTACGCCCGGACCACGTGCCGACCATGGAAGGGGACAGCAACGAACGAGCCGGCTACTCATCTGTCGGGCGCTTGTTTGCAATTGGATATATCAAAGGGTTGCGAGAAGCAGTCTATGCAAATGCGTAGTTCGTACGAGGAGCATATTGTGGAATACAGATACTTAGGAAAATCTGGGCTGTACGCGTCGAGGATCTGTGTCGGCGGCGTGCAGCTCGGTTCAGAAGGCGTTTCTCAGAGCCAGGTAGATAGCATCATCGGTGTTATGTTCGATGCCGATACTGCTTTGATTTCAGATATGAAGCAGTGGAAAGTGTCGATCCTGTAGGGATTGTCAGGCAGGTTGTTGGTGATTTGGTTTATATCGAGGGGGTTTTGTGAGAGTGTTACGTGATAGTCTTGTATTGCTGTTTTTATGTATTTGTACGCTGCCGGCCTCGGCGGAGAATGATCTGCAAGTATCCAATATTGCTGAACTGAATGTGGCGATTGCTTCTGCACAGCCTGGTGATCGCATTGTGATGGCCAATGGGGTTTGGCGCGACGCCGATATTCTGTTTGATGCCCAAGGAGAGCCCGAACGCCCCATTACGCTTGTGGCAAAAACACGAGGGAAAGTGATTCTAAGTGGGACTTCTCGACTCCGTATTGCTGGCCAGTGGCTCATTGTGGATGGCCTCTGGTTCAAAGACGGGGCGTTGGATAGGGGATCTGTTATTCAGTTTCAGAAAGATCGGGGAAATGCGGCGCATCACTGTCGGGTCACACAGACGGCGATCACGGAATACAACCCAGAATCTAAGGACGTGAACTATAAATGGGTGTCTCTTTATGGCACACACAACCGGGTAGATCACTGTTATTTTCGAGGGCAAAATCACGATGGACAGACGTTGGTGGTTTGGGTAGGAGATGGGCCCAATGACCATCTGATTGATCACAACTATTTTGCCGGGCGTCCACCCCTGGGCAAGAATGGGGGAGAAACCCTCAGGATAGGTACAAGTCATGTTTCGATGAACATGTCGCGAACAGTGGTGGAACACAATCTGTTTGAGCAGTGTAATGGGGAAATAGAAATTGTGTCGAATAAAACGTGCGGGAATATTTATCGGTACAATACATTTCGCGCATCGGAAGGCATGTTTACACTTCGGCATGGCAATGCCTGTCGGGTAGAGGGGAATTTCTTTTTGGGCAAGGGCACCAAACGGTCGGGGGGGGTACGCGTCATTGGGGAAGATCATTTGGTGGTGAATAACTATTTTGAGGGACTGGAAGGCACCGGAACAAGATCGGCTATTACACTCGTAGAGGGCATACCCGATACACCATTAAATGGGTATTGGCAAGTGAAACGGGCATTGGTCGCTTTTAATACGTTTGTGGATTGTGCGCAGATTTTTGAGGTGGGCAATAGTTTTGGAACGCGCGGACGAGTATTGCCACCCATGCAGGTCGTTATTGCCAATAATGTCGCAGTAGGTCGTCCATCTGCGCCCTTGATTACACAGAAAGACGAGAAGCCAGACATTCGGTGGGTGGGCAATATGTACTGGGGAACCGAATTGGGCATGGATGCACATATGGGATTGATTCGCAAAAATCCAATGCTTGAACAGCGTGAAGGGATCTTCAGGCCTTCGGAAAAGAGCCCTGTTATTGGAAGTGCCATTGGGCGTTATGGTGTTCTGTCAGACATTGATGGTCAAATACGTGACAAAATGGACGTGGGGTGTGATGAATATACTGCCGGTGCGATTCAGAATCGCCCCTTGAAACCAAGTGAGGTAGGACCTGCTTGGATGAAATAGGCCGGCGTGTTTTTGGACACGGGTGGCGCGTTTCTCGTCAATACAAGTGGCGACATGATTATGATCATGGCCAAGGAGACGTGCTTGCGGGCCATTGCAGGAAGGATTTGGATACATTGCAGTCCTGGATCAGATAGTTTCTATCAAGTCCGGTACTTGGGCACCATTGGCAGGTGCGCAGAATGCCCCTACGGTTCAACCTCCCGCCAGTGCAGTTGTTGTTGCGCCTGGAGGCACTATTCAGGTGGCGCTCGATTCTTGTGCCGATGGTGGGTGGGTTGTATTGGATAAAGGGGTGCATGTTCTGTCCGATACACTCAGGATCCCAAGCAACATTACGCTATCTGGTCAGGGATTGGGAAGCATCTTGATGCTTGATCCTGAGCGCACCTTGTTTTGACCGACAATTTACTCGAAGGCAACGATGGCAGCGGCATTCAGTTCTATGCACAGATGGATGGATGCAGTGACATTGACGTGCGTGATAATATTGCCCGAAACAATACAGGGTATGGTATTGAGGTCAGCCAAGCTGTGGGGGGCGTTCTCCAGAATAACACGGCATTGGATAATCGGCGTACAGAGCAAATTCATGTGGTTTCATCCAAACAGATAACCCAAAAGTAACGGATATCTTACTGCAAACTGGAGCGTGTCATGTTAGAGACTGCAGCAGAATCAGTGCGAGAACAGGTGAAGATCACCAGCATCAAGGCGATGACGGTTGGGCAACGCACGTGGATTAAAATTGAAACGGATCAGGGATTTGTTGGTTATGGGCCCGGTGGCCCAAGTGGGGTGATTGCTCGTGATGTGATTGACAATTTACACAATGGACGCTTGCCGCATTTGGGATTGATCGGGAAAGATCCTTTGGCGATACAGGTACATCATCACAATATGTTCTATGGCTTTCCTCAGCGGGGGCGTCAGATGAAGGTGCTGAGTGGGATTGATATGGCTTTGTGGGATTTGGCGGGTAAGATCCTGAATCAACCGGTGTCGGTGTTGTTGGGTGGCAACTTTCGCGATAAGATCCAGCTGTATTCTCACTGTGGGGGTGGTGATTTTCTCAGCCGCGAAGAGTGGCGGGATCGGGCCCAAAAAATGAAGGAGAGTCGTCTCGGTTTTAAAGCATTCAAGATCGATATCCATCATGTGCTGGGGATGCCGATGCAGCAGTATGCGCCGAGTATTGGTCCTCGCGAAGCACGAAATGTGGCCCGCGCCTATGAACTTGCCCGCGAGGAATTGGGTGACGACATCGACATTATTGTGCATTGCCACAGCGAACTGGATGTGCCCACCGCGATCAAAGTTGCGCAGGCGGTTGAGCCCATCAAGCCTCTGTTTTACGAAGACCCTATCGCTGCTGCATATTCCGAAGGGTGGATGGCGCTGCGCCGTGCGACCCATTTGCCCATTATGACGGGCGAAAATCTTGCCCTTGCAGAGCAGGTTTTGCCCTTCCTGCAAAATCAGGCTGTAAACCATCTACAGCCTGACCTGATCAATGCGGGCGGTATTACCGGCACGCGAACCATCGCTGAACTGGCCGCGCTCTATCGCATTCCCGTATCTTTGCACAATGTGGGTGGCTTGGGCCTTAATATGGCATCACAGCAGTGGTCGGCAGCCGTTTTCAATTGTCCTTTAATGGAAAGTAGAGGGGATTCGGATCAGGCTCCCGAGGCACTGAGCAATACGCCGGTGATTAAAGATGGTTATATGGACGTCTCAACTATGCCGGGGCTTGGTTTGGACCTGAACCAAGAATATATGAAAGAGGCACGGAACGAGGGCGAACCATGGTGGGGCGATGATTAAACCGTATGGGTCTACATTCACATTTTAAATAGAAAGAAGAAACCATGTCTGACAAAATTCGATGGGGTATTATTAGCACGGCAGGAATAGCAGCAAGCGCTTTTATCCCTGCCCTTCGCGAGAGTGACCGCGGTGAGCTTGTTGCTGTTGCGAGCCGTGATCGTGATAAGGCTGATGCTTTCGCAAAGAAACACGACATTCCTACCGTGTTTGGAGATTATGA
>JBLHJX010000181.1:0-10750 GCA_047619225.1 Candidatus Latescibacterota bacterium | reverse complement strand
ACTTGGAACAACCGACGTTCTTCATTCACTTCATATTCATTCCAAGAATGCAAATTCCATTGTAAACCTGAAGCAATCCCAGGTTTGGCAACAAACTCATCCACCATCACAAAATATTGTTGTTCCTTTACAAAAATGACATGCCGACGACAGCGGTCTGCTCGGTCAGCATAACTTTTGTCTGCCGTGCCCCGAAAATAGGTCAACCGCTCATCTTCAAACGCATTCTCCACAGCCCCCAATGACTCATGGGATCGCATTAATTGGGGCGCGTCAGACAATGTCACACAGTTGTGCGATTTGGTATGCCATACCCAATGTGCATGATGGTCTGATGCATAACCCGAATAATACCCACTGGGCATGGCCATCACGCGCCCGCCCACATGCAAAATAAAGTCATTGTTATTGGCATGCGAATGGCTCACCGAACCAAAGGGTGAAGATCGAAAAACCATTGCGATATCGCGTTCTCGATCTTTTACATCGGCCCGAATGGCGGCCCAGCCAACAGCAGGAAAAACGCGCAACATGTGACCATCAGACACACGTTCAGACGCCGCATCACCTTCTGGAGCTGTAAATAATTGCGTACTCACACCCGGCATCTTGCGCTCATCGGGTGTGTCCATCAATCGGGCTTCTTCGCGCAATTCGGCCACATACGCGTCAAATTCGGATGTCCCCGTTTCGTGCCCAATCAATGCAACCAAATCTGCGCCATTTAACCAAGAATCTGACCACCGTTCGGAATGATCTCCAAACCCGAGCCATTCAATATAGGGCGGCACAATCCACTGGCGCCACCGGGCATGGTTTCCCCAAAATGGACGTTGATACAAATCGATGCCCGCTCCCCGTTTGAGCGCAGAACAAAACATGGTCATAATCGTGACATAAGCCAGTCCATAAGAAGGGCCTTGTGCCCACCCGCCATCATCGCCTGCCCAGCTGGGCCACAAACCACACAATACAGGGCGCAACCAATTCAGCCATTTCTTAGCCTCGGGAATATGCTCGTGAAATACCAGTGCTATATGAGCCAAAAACACGATTTCACGCCCTGCGTGAGAATCAAATCGCGTAATACCATACAAACCAAGGTCATGCATATGCTCATAAGTAATTTCACCTCTCTGGCGATACTGTTCAATCACCAAGGCGCGCTCTTCTTCGGTAAATTGATCCCACACAAAATCGCACGCATTTGCGCCATGCCAAATCACAGACATGTGTGCTTCATCATTGTGCCCTAAATAGCTCGATCCTTTTGGATCCCATTTAGAAATAGAGACCAAGCGATTGCACGCTGCCCGAGCATATTCTTCATTACCCGTGGCCAACCAAGCCAACCCCAATGTTTCGGCACCCTTTACAAATCGGCGAGACCCCCACATGGTGGGATACCAGATCTTCCAAAATTCAGCATAATTTGTTGCCCTATCCCCCAAAAAGTCAGGTTCATCCATATGGTGATCATCCGCCAATTCAGAATCGGCACTTGCTTCAAAGCGTCGAAACATGGGCCTCTCGTCCTCGCTACATTTTTTACGAAATGCCTTAACATCATTCGGGCTTAAATAAATGCGGGGATGCCCAGCAGGAAATCGCTGAAGCCACACATCTGCAAGGGGTACCTCAAGCACCACAGACGCCTCTGTGATTTTAAATTGGAATACGGGAGATGTAAACGCCCCATCTGACCACCGCCAAAAATAAGCACCTACATCAAATGCCTTTTCTGGCAGGTATACCGGGTCTTCCAAATCAGGTATTTCAAAAACCACGTCGTTAAAATCGCCATCCCGTGCAATTTCCAGCTTAAAAATATCTATCTCTCGCACAGGCTTCCATGCAAATACGGGCGGATTCGTACCCGGGCTTGTTCCATCACGTGGCTGTCGCGGATCCACATGCGGGTGTGCATGTCTTATTTCGTCCATTAAAAACCCCCTCTAAATGGTTCATTGCAGTCCAACCATAAAGAAGGCTTGAAACCCAAAGGTTTCAAGCCTTTTTTTACTCGCCCTGTAAAAGGGCCAGAGCGAGTATCTTTTCAGCCACTTCCATTGTCTTAATACAATCGCGAAAAGGAGACGTTGTGACATCCTCTCCTGTTTTCAATGAGTTAATAAACTCGCGATTCTTATCCCGAAAACCAAACGCTTCCCAGTTTGTGGTACCCCCCGCAACCTCAAAGCAATCATGTTCAACACCCTCATAATCACCATCGGCATAAAGCGTGGCCTTTTTCTCTACCTCGGCATCCACATAAATGGTGGGTGCATGCATCTCTATGCGAAAAACCCTTCTGCCACTTGACCAACTGTTGATGACATACCCCGTCGATCCATTGTCAAATTGCAGTGTTGCACCAATCCAATTGATATCGGGTGTGCCAATGCGCTTACAATGGCTCTCAATGCCCACCACCTCGCCACCACACATCCAACGCAGCGTGTCAATCGAATGTGTGCAGTCGTCCATCATATGGTCGCGTGCATTGCGATAGGGCTTCATATCGCATTTATAAAATTCACACACGGCATGCGTAATCTGCCCGCGCGCCAAACAAGCATCCCTCATTTTTCTTAAAAGAGGACTGCTTCGTCGCTGATGGCTGACTTGCGTAATCACACCTTTCTCCTCGGCCAAGTCAGTCAAAACACACGCCTGATGCCACGTAATGCCCATCGGTTTTTCAATGTACAAATTCAACCCCTGGCTTAAACACCAGATCCAAATGTCGTACATATAATGCGGCTGGCCAATCACATAAATACCATCAGGCGCTTGTTCTTCAACCATTTTGCGATAATCTGTATAACGATTATCAATGGCATATTGATCGGCAGTCTTCTTTAAGAGCGCCTCATTCAAATCACATATGCCAACAAATTCGACATCGTCAAACGACGCCAAGGAGGGATAATGCACATTGTTTGCCATGCCGCCTGCACCAACCATAGCAACACGAACAGTCTCTTTGCCAGCCATGCCAACTCCTATCGGTTATTTTAGAACATCACGCTTCAAAAAGTGATTTTGCATAGACAATATCTTGTGCAATCAATGCATCTACCCGATCGTGATCGGTGTATTCGGCAGTCAAACAAATATCACCCGAATAATTTCGCTTCTTCAACTCCGCAACAGAACGCGGCCAAAGTGCCAAACCATGAGGGCCTGTTGTCCAAAACTGTTTCCATTCTGCCACATCGGCATCGGGGCCATTGGTGCGTAACCAATAGGCACTCTTCAAATTAAACACACGCAAATGTGACCACACAATATCAATCGAATACTCAGGCGGTTCGCCATTGAGCCCGCAATGCGCCTGATCCAATACCGCACAAATATGTTTTGGATCATACTTCTCAATCAGGTGTCGGATGCCCATGGCATTGTTCACCTGAAAACCCGTATGATTCTGCACACCAACGGCCACATTGTGTTTCTCCAACAGCGGCACCAACGCATCATACTCCTTTTGAATCCGGGCCTCTTCAGCCATATACCCTTCTTTGGGATCCACTTTTTGACAAATCCGAATAATCGGAATCCCGGCCTCACCACATGCCGCAATTGTCGCCTCATCTGTTGATCCAGCAACTGTACCAATTCGCACACCTTGCTCACCCAAAACTTTAGCGGCTTCAGACAATCCCTGGGTCACATTTTCTGGGGTCACCTGAAACCCAGGGCGAACAGGCAGCTCCACACCATCAAAACCCAAACCCTTCACAAACTGGCCCAGCTCAGCCAAAGACTTATTCGGCCAAGGTTTTGTAAACACTGTATACGAAATATCTAAACCCATAAAACGCCTCCTTCACGAAGATATCTTTACCATCAATGATCGAACCGATCCGTCCAATTTATCTTACCACAGCTCGCCTTTCAGTGTCAACCTGAATCTAAACTTCCAAACTAATAAGCCTGTTGCCAAAAAGGGTTTGAAGGCTCCCCCGGATGCGTGGAGTGTACCAACTCATAAACTCCGACACCACGCCGGTCTCGAAATACAAACTCATAACGTCGCTGGATTTCATAAACCCATAGCTCAAACGGCCGTTGACCTGCAGCCGAAGTCTGATACAAAATATCCGCTGGCGGTCCATATTGAATATAAACTCGCCCTTTGTCCATGTCTGATCCGCGTTGCCTTCCAACGCTAAAATTTCGATCAACATAATGCATACGCAGCAAATGAGACAAGAGCCGTTCTTCCCCCGGCGATATCTCCTTTTGGCGGTTCCAAAACTGATTTAAAAAAGCCAGCTTTGTTGGCCAATCTTGAAGTACTTGGTAAGCCGCTAATGTCGCCGAATCGGCAATATAGCGAATATCGGCATAATAATATAACAAATCCTTCTGGAGTTGCGTCAGTCCGTCGGGAAGCTCTTTTGACATCAAAAAAAACGGGCGATTGGCCTGGCGATATTGTCGGCTTGCCCCATCATACGCTTCTACAACAAGAAGGTAGACACCTTCAGATAAATTTTCAGTTTCCAGTACCTCTGCCTTCACACAGCTTTCACCGGGTTTTAAGAACCTTTTGGCAGGGTAGCGCCGCACAATTTCCCCTGACGCATCTGCCAAATGATAACCCAAAATAAAGCTCTCTTCAGCATCTGTTTTTTCAGCTACCAAATTGTACAACTCAAAGTAGACCGAAACAGGTTTGCCCGACAGATAGTTTCGGGTGACATTGGGCACAACCTGCCATCCCTGTTTAACAAACCGCCCCACTTTACCACTGCGCATCACAGCCGATGCCAGCTGCAAATCGCTAAAAACCAAACCCTTTTGCTCAAAATCGCGAACAGTGCATACAACTTCACAAGTGCCCTCTTTTTTGCCATAAACATCCTTCACAACCACAAACATTCGGAACATGCCTGGGCGCAAATCAAATCTTGCAACATCTCGAAATGGGGCTCCCAGGTTCCCCGGATCTTCAAGCCCAGTAATAGCAACCGTTCGCACCCATGTTTTGTCGGCTACCCGCTGCCCCAATGAATCTACAAGTGCCACTGCGATTACAATTTTGGCCATATCGCCACTGCCTTGTTTCACATGCTGAAATTGCCGCACATCCAGCAAAACAGACACTTCCTGCCGCGCATATCCTTCGGGGCCTCGAAAGGCTGCCAGATCGACAAAAAACCGTATATCACCCACACTGGAACTGGGTTCGTCCAAACCGGTCGCCGAAGCCTTTCCCATGACCAAAAGGCTCACCGCGAACACCATGACCAAATTTGGTAAATACCTCATCATTGACCTCATAATGGCGGTTGGGCAATAACGCGTCCATTCAGATATTCAAATGAGCGGCTTCTCTGCCATCAACGCCAACCAATCCACATGACTTTGTGCAACCTGATCGGGGTGTGCTTGGCTGCGGGCAACAAAACTGGGCACCTGCGCACGCCCTGTGGGCAGACGAGAATCACTATACCGAATATCCAGACTCCATCAAACGCGGTCGGTTTGGTTTGCAAAGGATCGATGTGCCGTCTTATGCTGGACTATCACAGCACCGCCTGCGGGAACCTCGCAAATCACGTGGTCACCAGCTGGCAGATCTTCTTCCGCAATCGCCTTTCCCCCTTGGCCTTTTAGGTGAGACAATATCCCAACAAACATGAACGCTAATCGCGACACACAGCATCTACCACATCACCTTGGTTTACTTCTTCCGGGCATTCCCATACAAAAACACCACCTCACGGGAGGCCTCCTGTCCGGTCTCAACATCGGTCACCTGCACCTGCAAAACATTGACACCGGCTTTGGCCTTGCGCAAATCTAACTCGATATACTCGCCCTCAGTCGTGTCTGAACCTACCTGCTCATAGGCCACCGACACCTGTATTTTCTTTCGATTAAATAAAGATCTTACACCCGACGAAACTGTGCCGGCAAGCCCCGCGCCAACGCCCGGATTAAACTGAACCTGATAGCGTACTTTGTATCGCGTTTGACCAAAGGTGTCTATTTTTAGATTGTAAATCTCAAAATAGGCAAAAACCTTGCCGCCATCAGCGTATGCTCGCGAGGGCATGGGCGTTATCCAAACATCGCGCTTTTTTAGCCGCAAATTTGTGCCATTGTCTCGCACATCAGAGGCCATCAAAATCCCACTCACCTGCAAATCTTCCGATCTAAAATCCGTCACAGTCAAATTTTGTTTATAAACCCCAACCCGCCCAGAAATAAGATCTTTGAGCTGTACCTGAAGTTGATAAGTTCCGGGAAACACTTTTACCTGCAATGCGTCGGCCACAAAAGAACCTTTTGTAGTATCAAAGGCTTCGCTATTCTGATATAAAAAATCCTTCGCCGAACGATAGATATGGGCATGCCCCTCATCGGCCAGTGCCAGAGAACCCTGTACTTGAATCAAATGCCCCAAATCACCCTTTGCCATGTCTACTTCTTTGGGCGGCACACCATAATAAACCTCAATAACTGTTTGCCCATCTTCTCCTTTAAAATCTGCCAAATCATAATAAAAATGGAGGTCCTCGGCCCCCATACCGGGAACATACAAATCGGGTATAACAGCCATGGTTTTATCATAGAGCACACCGGGAACATAAGCCATCATACGCGCGGCACCCGTCAGCTTATTGTCTCCCAGAGGCGTAGGCGGCATGGGTGCAAAATCAAAGACACTATTGCCCACTTCATCGGTAAATGTAAACTCAACGCCACCTCGCAATTCGGTGTACGTCCAAGTCTCCCAGGCTACCGATTCAAATTCACTGTCGGTTGTCACAGGGCCATAGGCATCAAATTCCAGTCGCGACCTTGGGTTGCCGTTAATATCTGTAATAGACGTGGCTTCCAAATCCAAGTCGGACAAAAGCGAAGCCTGCTCACCCGGCGTCAGTGCCAAGTTCTCATCCGCTTCAATGTCTTCACCCGTATTGGGGCCATTTTGCACCTCAATTCGCCTATCGAGCCGGCGCATTCTTCGAATGGGAAATACCGGCCCCGTAAAGGTCAAATACGTCGCTTCTGGGCCATACATATCCACCGCCATGCGGTTGCGCACCGCCTCCACTTTGGGGTCCATTACAAATTGGCGATTATTTGACCGCGATCGAAAGTCGGGTTCGCCATACCGAATATAAACCTCACCTCGCCGATCCCAGGGTGTCACTTTTTCGGCAAAAAATGTACGTGCATACCAAACTCGTCGGTAATGTTCAATAACACGCTCATTAATCGATGTCAAAATATCGGGGTCTCGTCGCTGCCAAAATTCACCCAGATAACTTTGTCGCGCAAGCGTATCAGCCAATGCCTGATACGCCTCCATTTCACGCGTGGATGCCACCATCGAAATATCGGTATAATATGCACGCTCGGTTTCAGGGATGTGGGACAGATAACGTTCAAAATGTGCCAGTGCGACCTCATAAGTTTCCTGATAAAAATAACCTTGTGCAACCAAAGGCAACAAACGAACCGCCTCAGGGTGGGTATCCAGAAAAGGCTTTAGATGCGTGGTGACCAGCTCATATTGCCCGCCTCTGACACAAGCCAAACCAAAATAATAGAGTCCGTCCAGATCACCCTTTTCGAGCGTCACATATTTCAAATAATATCCGGTGGCCTTTTCATGATCTTCTTGAAAACGTTCATACAATTCGCCCAAAAGACGGTATGCGGGTGCATAAGTCGAATCCAATTTCGTTGCGCGTTTGGCAGCTCCAACCGCCTTTCGAAATGCAACAAAAGCGGTGACACCTCTGCTTGGCCCCTCGGCAAAAACCAACCCCAAACCCACATGCGCGGCTGGCAATGTCTGATCGTATTTAAGCGCCTGCAAAAAGGCCTTTTCTGCGCCGCCGTAATCTTTGAGCTTCAGTTTTGCATACCCAAGGGCAACCAAACTATCGGTATTGCTTGCCATCTGTTTGGTATCTGCTGCGCCTGCTTCAAAGCCAATGCAGACGACCAAAACAGTCAGGCATTGAATCACAAGCTGTCTTAAAATCAAAACGCACCTCCTAATCAGCATCCAAATGCTACCAATAGTGCACCAAATGTCCCTGCCCTGACCACCAAATGGCATCCACAATAAAACACCACACAACACCCGCCGTATACCCCACCAACAAACCGAGAAAAAGAGGTTTAATCTGACGATAAAGTACCACGCCACCAACCCGCATGACAATAGACTTACACACCCACGCAATAAAAACCGGCAAAACCAAATGTGCCGTATTATCAGCAGCCGACAGCGTGAGACCTATTGGATGAAGCGGCCACCATGAAAACCGATACCGTAAAAAGGTCAGCAAAGCCATCAATCCTGCACCGATGCCAAAAAAGGCCATCCGTTCAGGGTCAGGCACTTTGGGCGTGCGCATTTGAACCAACGTCGACTCATAAATCCCCTTGGGATCCCCACTGAAAAATGGGAATCGGGGGAAATTATAAGCCCCATCGGTATATCCCAAATACAGCGTATAAGACACAGAAGCAGCCAGACCCAAAACCGCACTGATACCCGCCCAAAACAAAAGCGCCCGGCGATTTCCTCGAATCAGATCCCCCAATTTTACAGAGTGTGCAACCCCGGGCGTAAACAAACCACGCATGTAATCAATCAACGAATAAGAAAGTGCCAAAGCCGTCAGCGTCGCATTGGACATCACAGAGGTGCCCCGCATGTCCATCACAAAAGCTTGCGGTGTGATGGTGGCTCCCGAATACACCACACCCGCCTCGCAGACAATGCGTGCAATCCCAATATAAATCACACCCACAGCAAATAAAAACACCAGCGTGGTCACAAAATCCATACCCACTTGGTTTAACCAAAAAATGGCATATGCCAACCCTAAAAACAAGGTAATGACAGCAGTGCGGTATGACAATACTTCCTGGCTATCATCCACCGGATGGTCATTGTTAAGTGCCTTGAGAAACACATCTCTTAAATGGTGCCGGGCAACCCACAAACGCCACACCACCAAAAAAGCCAATGCACCAAAACACTGATAGGCTTCGGTCGGAGGATCAGCGCTAAACGAATCAATCGATTGTTCAATTTGATAACCCAACCGATTAAAAATGCCCCCTTCGACAACATGCAATAAAAAGAAAAACCAAATGCTGAACAGCACCTCCGTATTGGCAAAATAGGCGATACCAATCGTAAACAAATTCAGGGGTTCCACATAAAAACCAGGGGCATATCTGGAGATGGTAAATTTGCCTGCATGAGGAAAAATACCCAAATCGGGCAACACAGGATATGCCCACGAGAGCGTCATCCAAGCGAACAACAAAAATGGGATGATGGCGCCCACCCAAAACATTTTGCCCTGCATAAAATTTGGAAAGAAGCGTTGTTCGTCGCCTTGCTCAATCATCTCTATGGGCACGGCTACCAGAGGATAAACCAGCTTTTCATTATCGGCCCATTGTTTGCGCAAAATGACCATGATACTGGCCGAAACGGCAAAAGTCGCAGCAATTAAGCTGGTCCACCAGGCCAGCGGGATCAGCCAAACAGACCATGGGAACGGCACACCAGGTGGCAATCCTTCAAAAAACATGCGAAGGGCTTCTGTGTTTGTCGGCACAATCCACGCATGCAAATTGGGGTGGTAAAATTCGGCCCACCCATTTTCTGGCGTGGCAAAATAAAAGGGCGAAGAAATCACCCCAATCAAGAAACCAGTAACACCTGAAGCAGGCACCGCACACCCCACCAAACCAATGGCAACAATGGCCAATAATTCTGAAGGATAGAATATGGCACGCCCAAACAACCACTTCCCTATGGGGTTCACCCCAGCCACCAAAACCAAAAAAACCGCCAGAAGGGCCAGTTGAAGAACGCTTAAATTAAGGCGAGAAGCATGAACCACCGTTTCGGCATAGGTCACCCAAACATTCACAAAAACAACAATGCTCAACCCTGTTGCCACGGAACGAAACGTAACGCCTCTTTCAAAAACAGCATCCGTTGCCACTTCATATATGTGTGCACGTTCAGCCATTTACAATATCCCTTGTGGGTAATTATTCTTGCCACTCAACCGAAAATCCCCCCCAGCGTTGGGGCCCCATCACAAAATCGGGTTCACCTTCGCCCGTAATGCGCGCAATGGCCAAAAACCAATTTTTTTCGATCCGCCGAGCAAATGCCAAATGCCCGCGCCGACTGGGCGACCAGCCTCCCACCAGATCCTTAAAGTCACCTTCAGTCACGCGACGACGGCTAAAATCTTGCATATCGATAAAATCGATGTGCACTCGGTCTTCGGCTTCAAAAACCGAAAATGCCAAGAATCGACCAAACGGCGACCAAACCGGTTGAGACAAGGGCACCCTAAAACCAAACACACTCGGTTCAAAGGCCAAATCAATCACCTCACCCTGTGCCAAATGAAACATGGCCACACGCGCCACCCCACCACCTACCTCGTCAAAGCTTACAAATACCAACATGGTACCATCAGGAGACCATCTAACCGATCGTGCATCTGCATCTGGCCGAATCACCCAAGAGGTTGATCCATCAACAGCAATCACCTCTACAGAAGACTGAGCACCTTGACGAACGAATGCCAATTGCCCAGCAGTAGGAGACAAAATAGGAAAAGCCGGGTCACCACCTGAAATCAGTTGAAACTCAGCATTGTTTTCACGAACCGAAATGCCGCCGTCATCATCTGTGAAATAAATCCTTACAATGCCGGCTTCAGGCAGAGTC
>JBLHJX010000180.1:0-10787 GCA_047619225.1 Candidatus Latescibacterota bacterium | reverse complement strand
CAATGTACCAGCGTGTGCCCGATTCACGGCCTGCTTCGAGAATGGCTGGCCAGTTCATGTTGCCTTCGCCAACTTCGGCGAAGCGTTGTTCACGGCCTTCAATAGCCATGTCTTTAACGTGAATGAGGTCAATGCGACCTTTGGCTTTTTTGATCCAGGCGGCAGGATCGGCCCCACCCGCTTGCACCCAATAAACGTCAATTTCGAGTTGTACGGCCTGGGGGTCTGTTTCTTGCAGGATTAAATCAAGGGCTGTGCGGTCGCCAAATTTTTGAAATTCAAAGTTGTGGTTGTGATATCCAAAGGTCAAACCTGCTTCGGCAAATTTGCCCCCCACTTCTGATGCTTCTTGGGCAAATTGTTTATACCCTGCTTCGCCCCCTTCTCGGTAGGATTGTGGCAGACCGCCAATGGCGGGATATTTGCACCCAAGAATGTGGTGTTCGTCAATGACGGCTTGTGTTTCTTCGCGCATGCGGTCAAAGCCGGTGTGTGTGGCGCAAATTTCGACCCCAATATCATCGGCGATTTTTCGCAAGTCACTGGGGTCGATGGGGCCAAAACCCGAAACTTGCATGGCATCGTAACCGATATCTTTGACTTTTTGAATCGATTCGGCAATGCCTTCTGGGGTTTTGGTAAAATCGCGAACCGTATACATTTGTGCGGCAATCATGGTCATTCTGAGACTCCTTTGAAAATTGAAAAAGCAGATTACATGGTGTCGGTGGCAGGTCGAAACGCGGAAAATTGCACCTTGCACCGTTTTTTTGACTTGAGGCTTTTCGATCTGAGACTTGTGACTGATTTTGTCTTACTTTTATAATACCATGCAGAAGGCATTGAGGCCAGTACTTTTGACGTATGAAAATCGCTGGCCTTTTTGGTTATGAGCCTGTATTTTAGGGACTCATTATCTGACCATTTGTTTTTTATTTGTTTGGGGGTATTGTATGTCGAATTTAGGGAATTTGACGGGGCAACAAGAGGCGCGCAATCAGGCCTTATTGGGCGGTACGAAATTTTTGGGCGATCGGATTACGTCTGAAGTGTTGCCGTTGCAAATAGATATTGCAACAACAGATGTTCTGGGTAAGACCGATAATTTGGCGTTGACCGCATTGCAAATTGATGCGGCAACTGTAGCGGTCCGATCTTTGGCCTCGTTGGCCGAAATTGGCGAATTGGATCACTTGGGTGGTGGTTTGGAGTTGATTCCTGGGCTGTTGATGAGTTTGGCTGTAACAGATTATGACCAGGTCACGTATACGATTGAACATGCCCATACGAGCATTGGCTATTTTTCGGCATTGGCGGCCTATGGGTTTGTGGATGCCGATGAGGTGGTGACAGGGTTTCGTCGTGGTTTGGATTTTCCAGGGCATGTGGCCTGGTTGCCTGGTGGTACGCAATTAAATGGGGGGCGTTTGGGTGTGATGGTTCCGGTGGCTGTGGGGCAAGCTTTGGGCAAAAAGGCACATCATGATCGGGCGTGGGTGATTACCCATTGTGGTGATGCCGGATGGATTTCGGGTCAAGCTTTGAATGGGTTTAATGGGGCGGCGACACAAGGCGCACCCATTACGTTTGTGATGCATCGCAATGGTATTCAGTTGTCAAGCAGTACGGCCAACCTTATGGATGTGGACCCGCGCCCTATTGTGTCTTCTTTGGGTGTTGAGATCTTGGAGATACCATCGCTGCATGACAATGCGGCTTTGTATGGTGCTTATCGCGAGGGATATCGGTTGGCACAAGCGGGTAAACCCAGCTTGATTTATCCTGTGGGGTATTCGGGTGAAGAGACAACCCTTTCGGCATTTGGAGAACGGTATGGTGTCATGGCCGAATTGGAAGCTTTTGCGGCCAAAAATGACGTGCCGATGGATCAGGTTGTTTGGGTTCCGGGTTCTTTGATGAGTTATCGCGATGTGGAACCGATGTTTGAGTGTGTTTTTTTGGTGAATGATTTGCCAGGTGGCAAAAATCATCATGATGGCAGCATGAAAGGCCGCGATCAAGCGACGGTATTGTCTGGACCGATGTTTCAGGCTACAGAGGAACAGGCTGCGGCATTGGATGCGATTCGGCAAAAGGGCTCGCGACAGGTGGTGACAACCGCGCGACCTGCACCCGGCAGTGAAAATTTGGTGATTCCAGCAGAAAAGCTCACGGATGTGTCATTGGCCAAAGACAAGGCCAGCCCACGCGATGGGGCTTCGGTGGCCTATGCATTGGTGGCCGAGTCTTATCCTGATCAGGTGTTTGTGGTGAGTTGTGATTTAGATCCTTCTACCAAACTGTCTGCGGCGCGTGCGCACTTGGCGGCCAATCATCAATTTGAAATGAGCATTGAAGAACAAGTGGCAACTTTGATGGCCAATGGTTTGGCGATGAGCTCGCACCAACCTCAGTTGAATGTGGTGTCTACGTTTGCCGCATTTTTTGAGGGCATTGCGCGTGAAGGGTTTGATATGTGGCAGTATCAACGCAATTTGAATGGCATAAACGAAGGCTTGAACGTGGTGTTTCACTTGTCTCATGTGGGGGCTTGTACGGGTCGGGATCATTTTTCGGGTTGGGGGTTGGATTGGATTAATGTGGCACTGACGTATTTGCCGTATTTGCATCGTTTCTATGCGCCTTGTGATACGCGGTCTGCATTTTTGGCGGTGAAGGATATGGCGGCCCATTATGGCGGGCATATTATTGGTGTGCCGCGTGATTCGGATTTGCCTGTTTTGCAAAAGCAAGATGGATCGGGGCCGTTGTGGGCACCTGAAGATGCATGGGAATCTGTGACGACCTATCGTCAAACAGAGGGTGCCAAACATGCAATTTTGGCATTGGGCGCACCGGCATTTATGGGTGGTGATGCAGCAGAAATTCTCAATGGAAAGGGCATTGCAACGGATGTTTATGTTGTGAATGGTTTGCCAGTTTCTGAAGGCGTGTTATCGGATGTGATTGGCAAATATGACGGGGTTGTTACCATTGAGGATGGTAAGATTGGCACACCTGAAACAGGTTTGCGTGGGTTTGCTGGTTTGGTCGGGTCTGCGGCATTGGTGCAAGGGATTGCACACGCGCATGTGGGCATTACGGACCCACGTATCGCACCTTCTGTAGGTATGGCGGAAACGTGGGCACATTTTGGTATTACAACAGAAGCATTGGTGGAAGCTGTAGAGACAATCAATGGATAATGGTTAATGACTCACTCTGCTCGTGAGCTTATGGTTGACGATGGATCATTAAAACCTCTGGGGTGAACGTATTTGTTCGCTTCAGGGGTTTTTTGTTTGGGAGATATGAAGCACGTCTCTTAAAAGATGCGATAACTGAGTGCTACGTTGAAGCTTTGACGAAAGGGTGTGCCTTCTGATTTGATAAATTGTTCTGATATTTTGAGGATGATTTTATTTTCAATAAAAAAGTTGAAATCGACAGACGAGGTCATGCTTAGTTTTGCATCATTCAAATGTTTTTTGCTTATGCGAAACGTGTTGGCTGTGGTAAAAGCGATTTTGTTGGTGATTTCATAGATAAAATCGGTGTTTTGTGTCACGGTATATTCACGCCCAAAATCGTTTTTGAATGGTGTGTCAAATTTTAACTCGGTATTGACTTGTGTACTCCAATTGATAGGACGAGAATAACGGAAGTTAAAGGCCATGGCAGGATCCTTGCGTTTTTGTCCCTCTTCGGCAGTGAGCACTTCCATTTGTACACCGACATTGATGTCCCATCCAAAGAAGCGGTCGTTGATTTGCTCTTGGGTGAGTACTTCGCGCATACGCAGCAAACCAATGGCACCAATTTTATCCAGCACAAGACTCGTTCTCGTAATTTCGTTGCTCATATCTTCGTACCAATAATTTTGATAGCTGCGGTCATCGTATAAGTCGCGGTATTCATCTTCCTTGTCAATGATGTGTCCCAATTCAACCATTGTTTCTTTGGGTAGAAGATCGGCAAGGATCCCTTCTTTATATAAAAAGTCTTCAATGCGTACTGCCTTACGAAGAGGCGTTGCATCGATAAAACGGCCATATCCCAAACCCAATGTGATGTTGGTTTGAGGGCGATCAAAATCTTTGCGATATTGGAAGTTGGGACTCAACGAATAGAAGAATTTGTTGGTTTCTTTGAAATATTTTTGAACTTGAATTCTGAAATCTGATGCGAAGGTGCCTGTGCGATTGCCCGAGGATTCTCGGTTGTAAGATGCAGAACCCAGAAAGTCGAAAGAATAGGCATAAGGTAATGAGTTATAGAATTTCTTATAGACGATGCCTGCATCACCGCCTTCAACAAGCACCTCCTCTCCTTCGGTTACATAACTGAAACTTAGGCCATCAATGCGTAAATTGGTTGATTGACTAACGGGCACGCTGTAGTCGGTCACCGAAACATTTTGTGCCCAAGTAGGTGATAACAGTGCAGCAATGAGTAGTCCACATTGTGCAAGTGTTCGAATGAACGTGTGTTTTGTGCCCATCTGTTGCCTCCGCGTTATTGCCGGTGCACCCGGCAAGTGTTTCCTAATTAATGTATCTGTTGTTGTTTTTTGAATCGATTGATTTAGGTGCTTAAACTTGATCTTTTGAAACACATGGTTTGTCATAGGTCCCCCACTTTTAGGGATTGTCCAGCATAAAGTCAGGTATCATTTCTACATGATCTGGTCTTGGAATAATAAAGGTGATGTCGTCATAGTCAGCTTTGACAAAGGTTTCGGTATTATTGGAATCTGTCAACACGCCTAAAACATCTACTGGGCGTGGGTTACCACCGAATAAACGGACGTAATCTTCGTAAGCGTTGACTTCTTCCCACACCCATTTGCCTAAGTTTTCTTTGCCACTGCGCAAGACAATGACATATTGTCCTCTACTTTTGATGATGGTGCCAACGGGTAATGTTTCACTCCAAATGTATTTGAGTGATTTAGCAGACAGATTGGTGCCAAATACCAAACGCATAGCGGCTGCGCTGTCGTTGGTATCGCTTTCTCGCTCATCAGAGCCCGATGGCAAGTTGTGAATGCGCCATCGCCATCGTAATTTTTGGTACAAACGAAGGTTGGCATTGCTTTCTCGGCCTCGGCGTTTAATGATCGCTTTGCGACCGAAGTTGACAGCATCGCCTTTGATTTGGGCCGCGAGATAATGGTTTTCGCCTTCTTTTTGAATTTTGTAGTAGACTTCTGCTTTGGGCGTTTTGCTATATAACCAACCCGAACGTCCTTCCCATATGTGTTCGGGATAAGTATTGAGATATTTGGGATATTCAAACTCATCAAGCACATGTGTGGAGTCGCCGGAAGGAGTGACCCATTTAAGTGGTGGTTGATTTGGGTCTGGTTCGGACGTCAGGTCGATGGGATCAATTTTTGCGGTTGGGGCTTTGAGAGAATCTTGGCGCAGTATGGCAGGTTGGATTGATTTTGGGGGGGTAGATACAGCTTGTGTGGGACCAGGATGTGTTTCGGCTGCGGGTAGGGGCCACACATAGGCAAGCAGATATACGATGCCTAAGACAAACCCTAATAAATAGGTTTGGAAGGTGTGTTTTGCGCTTAAAAATGTGGGGCGGGAAATTCGCATAGAGAGAAACGTAAGCAAATAAGATATTTAGGTAAACGAAAATAATAGTTTTCCGCGGGCCAGAACAGTCTTTGATACGGATGTTTTGATGATTCTGATGTGATCTGGATCACATGGTTGGACATTTGGTAGGTATAAGGTGTTTCATATAAAAAACAAACGGGAAGCCAGCCATCGACTTCCCGTTTGTTTTTGAGATGCCAAATAGTCTTATGTTTCTTCATTTTGTATGAAATACTTGCCTGGATACAGGGTGTTTTCATTTTCTGTGGCTACGGCAAAATGAAAACCGTCTCGGGCTGCTGCGCCGCCATAATTGCCATGTTTGTCAATGGCGATGTAGGCCATTTGAAACTTTTGGGATGTGGGCACGCGTTTGATGAGGTGTTGGACCACGGTTTCGCAGGCTTCTTGGGGTGATTTGCCTTGGCGCATGTGTTCGATAATGGCATAAGAACCACAGGTACGGGCGATTTCTTCGCCTTGGCCTGTGGCTGCTGCCGCACCCACTTCGTTGTCGGCATAGAGGCCACTGCCAATAAGGGGTGAGTCGCCCACGCGGCCTGGTAGTTTGAAGGCGACACCGCTGGTGGTGCAGGCTGCGGCAATGTCACCGTGTGTATCTATGGCAATCATGCCAATGGTGTCGTGTGCGTCGGTGGGTTTGTTGGTTTGTTCGGTTTTCCATTTTTGCCAAGCTTCGTGGGCTGCGTCGGTGAGCATGTTGCATTCTTGGAAGCCTTGTTCTTGAGCAAATTTGAGTGCGCCTTGGGCTGTGAGCATGACGTGGTCGGTTTTTTCCATGACGAGGCGTGCTAGGGCGGTTGGGTTGATGATGTTTTTGAGACCGGTGACTGCGCCATAACCGAGGGTGCGCCCGTTGATAATGGCAGCATCTACCTCTACTTCGCCTTCGGCATTGGGGTATCCACCATAGCCTACGCTTTTGACTTCGGGATCTTGTTCGGCAACGGCGACACCTGCAACAACGGCGTCGAGTGCTGTTCCGCCAGATTGAAGGATTTCATAGGCGGGGAGATTGGCTTTTTGGCCAAAGCGCCAAGTGGAGACGACGATGGGGATCATGTATTTCCTTTTAGGCTGAGGTCGGCGATGAGACCAAAGTGATCTGAAGGGTATAGGTCGTTTGGGTTGGGTTGGTCTGCGACGCGTTGACAAGAGATGATTTGGCCTCCGTTGTTTTGAGGGGGTTGTGCAAAAATGTAGTCGATGCGATGGGCTTTGCGTTTGTCGTGGTTCCGATCACGTAGATACGTGTTTTCGGAACTGAATGTGAAACCGGGGTCGTTTGGGTTTTGTTGTGCCCATGTGTCGATTAAGTTGGCTGTTTCTGTGATGTGGCGAATAGGTGTTTGGTCGGGCGTGTCGTTGAAGTCGCCTACTAAGATGGATGGCACGTTCCCTGTATATTTTTTTACATAGGCCGTAATTTCTTGGGTGGTTCGGATGCGTCCTTTTTGGCTGAGGGAGAGGTGGGTGTTAAAGAAATTGAACGCACCGACTGGGGTTTGGATTTGGGCGCGTAGGACGATACGTTGGTGGTTGTCTCGGTCATCTGTTGGGTCGACGGATAGTTTGATAAAGCTGGATGCTTGGATGGGGAGGCGGGAGAAAATGGCGAGGCCTTCCCATTCGTCTTTTTCTGGGTTGCGTTGTGCGGGTTGATAGATGTAGGTGTAGTCGGGTAAGTGTTCGGCGAGTTGTTGGGCTTGGTTTTTGTTGTTGTCATTTTTTTGGCCACTGTGGCGGATTTCTTGGAAGCCGATGATGTCTGGGTTGTGCTCTTTGATGGTGTTGGAGATGAGTTGGCGGCGGGTTGGCCATGGGTTGTTGTAGTTCCAGATGTTGAGGGTGCAGACTCGGAGGGTGTTGGACATTTGGGTTCCTTATTTAAAAACGTTTTGGAGGGGTATTTTGTTTTGGAGGTTGAAATAATATTTGTTGCTCGATCTGCCTACGGCGTCCTACTTTCTTTGAACACCCAAAGAAAGTAGGCAAAGAAATGTGCCACTGCGTGGGGCTTTAATGAGCTCCAGTGTTTTTATGGGGGAAGGCCACCCTCACCTGCCCGCGCAGTTCCCACACCCCACCTCGTGTTCCACACGCCCCGCACATCCCCCAACACCACACACCAACTGCACAACGGCCCACACCACCGGTGGGCGGGATTCACGTTTTGAGGTGTGTTCTTTTAGGATCATTTCCATCATACCAACTGTACAACGGTGGGTGTTATGAGGCATTGATTGCGGCTCGGGTGCCGGGTAGGTCGAAGCAGGCGTATTGGTTGTCGTGCATGAGGCTTGTGGCAATTTGGATGGCTTGGCTTTCGGTGAGGTGGCCATCGTTGATTTCGGACTGTAGGGTGTGGGTGAACCAGTGACGGGCTTGGATGGCGTAGGCGGTTGCGCTGGTGGGCCAGCCGGTGTCGCCGCCAAAGACGAAGAGTTTGTTTAGGGGGGCGGCGTGGAGGTAGCTGCGAACGAATTGGGATGAGGCATAGGGGTTGATGGACCAGGCCCAGCAGAGGTCGACGTAGACGTTTTGGTAGTGTTTGGCAAGGGCGACGATTTCTTCGCTGTAGGGGTAGGCGATGTGCATGAGTACGAAGCGAGCGTCGAGGTATTTGGCTAAGAGGCCGCAGAGGTTGCCTGATTTGATGCGGCTAACGGGCATGCGGTTGTTGCCGGCGTAGTAACCTGTGTGGAGTTTGAAGGGGAGGTTGTGTTTGATGGAGAGTTCTACGCCGCGTGCCCAGCACCAGTCGCCGAGGCAGAGTCGTAGGGCTTCTGAGGTGTTGTTTTTGGAGCCGATGACGGCATGAAGGGCGCGGGTGGCTTCGCCTTTGGAGCGTTCTTGCCAGTTGAGGGTGCGGCTGTAGGCGTGTTGGGCTTTGACGGCGATGGCGCAGGGGGCATATTTGTCGAAGATGGCTTCCATTGCATTTTGCAGGGTATCGATGTCGGTGACGGTGATGCCGGTTTCTTGAGCAATGGCTTCAACGTCGATGTTGCCGTTGCAGAAGCCTTGCCAAGAGAGGTCGTAGAGGAAGAAGTCGGGGCCGGATGCGTCGGGCACACAGGGCCAGCAGAAGTCGTCGGTTTGGATGTGGTCGATGTTGGCCACTTCCTGTAGGAGTTTCAGGCGTCCACCGGGTTGGCGCAGTTCGGTGAGTTTGGGTTTGGCCGATTCTAAGGCAGAGGGTGTGATTTCGTCAATGCCGTAGATTTTGGAGGCGATGAGGCGCACGGCTTCGCCATAACCGGTGAATTGGATGGCTTCCCAGGCTTTTTGGACGCCGCTGAAGCGGTCTGCGAGATCGGGGTTGGTGGCGTCCATGAGGTTGTTTATGGCTTTGCCTGTGGCACCTGCTGAGCGTAGGTCGGCGGGTACGTAGTTGGAGAAGAGGTCTTGTAAGATGTCGGGGCCGTTGTCGGTCCATTCGTGTTCTTTTTTGAGGTGTTCGTGGGTGTCACAAAGGGGCGTGTCTTGGATGTGTTGAGCGAGGTCGGTGGCCATGGATATCTCCTGAATCGGTGGGGATTGAGATAAGATTTGGAGCGCACAAGATAGGGTGTATAGGATGCAATTGCCAGTGTTTTTTCATTACGGAATATTGGCCATCAAACCTTTCCACGCATGAGGAACGACCTTGTTCACATCCCTACCAAAAAGAGGTGTATGGGATTTGACCCTTTTGACCACTATACCAGAAAAGACAACCCTCTGCATTCATTTCTAATCGAACAAAGAGGCTACGAGTTGAGTCTCGTAGCCTCTTGTTTTATTGTGTGAAGAAATTAGTCCCTCAGTTTCCACTTCCAGTACACACTTTTATCCAATGATAAGAAACTTATTTGAGTGGATAATTGGTGAGCACATAATCCTGCCCCGTTGCGTGGCAGCCAAAGCACATGGGTACGCCGTTGCCAGCCGCTACAGGTTTGTCGCCTTTGGTGGGGCTTGTGACTTCGTACCAGAACCATCCGTTTCCTTGGTCGCTGTCTTTTTGCGTTTTTACCATCACGGCCCATCCTTGGAGAGTGCTGTTGGCGTCGTACATTTCTTTTACCACAGCTGAGCCTGCAGGGTGTGTTTTGTTTCCCGCACTGAGTGATTGATCCAATCGGTTATTGAGATAGACTTGTACGGGTAAACCGTATTTTGTGTGTGGGCCACGTGAAGGGTGTAGAGCAGATTCGTGAGCGGTGAATTGTTTGTAACTACCTTTTTGAAGATATTTAAACAGGTCCTCTGCATTTGTAGGGACTTCGGAATCCACTTTTCCGGCGGGGGCATTTGCTTTTGAACCCCTCTCTAAAGCACCTTCCATGCTTGCTGCAATTTTTTGAAACTCAGGTGCTTGGGCGTTCATGCTACGACCTCCGTTTTGCCCTCCTTTAGCGGCACGCAGTACGGGATAATATTGGGTAAAGACAAAGTCATCCATCGCTGAAGCGGCATGGCAGGTATTGCATGACGCGGTGGGAAAAGCCGTTGCCGTTTTTGCCAAGGGGTAGGAATGCCCAAAGCTGAAATAAGCCCAGTTGCCTGGCTCGTTCTTGAAGTGATGGGCGTCTTTAATGGTGGCCTCTAAGCCGACGAAGTCTCCCATAAAATAACCATTGCCGCTGACGGCTTGCTTTGCACCGACCAAAACGAGTTCTTTGACAATAATGGTTCCATCTTGGAAATTGCCCGTCATTTTGTAATGGGCAAAATCTTCGGGGTGGATGTAGACGTTGTGAAACTCGGGGAACGCGGCTTCGGGTGGGTTCATGTCGTTGGGGGTTAGTGGGGTGCCCATATAGACCCACTCTCTATACCCTTCGGGGCGAATTAGATTTCCTTCTTTGTCAAAGGCATACTTTTTACCTTCGGCATGGGTTTGCCCAAATGTTAACAACAGGGTCAACAGCGCCACTATATAGGCGACGTAAGGTATTGGTCTTTTAGATTGCAATGAAATCCTCCTTTAGGTAGAATTAAGTGTTCCGTTCACATTGGCGTATGTTTTTTGCTGATTGCGGAACTCAGGGGTTTGCCTGACTTTAGCTAAAGTACATTAAAGCCAGTTGCGTTTAAAGGTCTCATAGGTTCAAAAACATGACTGATCAACTCAATTTGATTTATTCAAACACCGTGGAAGAGATATTT
>JBLHJX010000179.1:0-10950 GCA_047619225.1 Candidatus Latescibacterota bacterium | reverse complement strand
TGGGGGCATTGGTATTTTTGGATCCGCTTCAATGGACTCATTGGGATTTGTTGTTTTGCCCAAACTTGCCACGGAATAAGCATGACTATAAGCCGGGGGAAACGGGTGCCTGTTTAGGGTGTCCGTTTTTTTATTTGTGGTAGATGGTGGCGAATTTGTGTTGCTGGATTCCACGGGCGCGTTGTATCTGGGGGTTGTCGATATAAGTTATACTTGACATATGTGTTCATCTGGTGTTATGATTTCTTATCCTGAACGCTATTTGAGGAGGGTTTGAAATGAGTTCTGAGCAACAGAAACAACAATTTGAAGATGAAGGTTATCTCATTGTTGAAGATGTATTGTGCAAAGAGGAACTGGCAAATTGTGAAGCCGAGATTCAGCGTTTGCATGAAGTGACCGCTGAATATGAGGCAACTCAGAATCCTGAGCTTAAGCATTTCCAGAGAGAACCTTATGCCAAAGACAAACAACAGGATGGCTTGCCGGTATTGCGTAAGATAGAGCAGACGCGCGATTTTTCTAACATTTTTAAGAATTTAGCTGCCCACCCCAAGTTGATCTCTGTGGTGCAAAATTTAATTGGTGAAGATTTGTTGTTGTTTCGCAGTACCTTAATGTTGAAACCCGCATTTCATGGGTCGGCGCACGCGTTTCACCAAGATTCGGCATATTGGCCGATGGATCCGCCTTCTTTGGTGACGGTGAGTATGGCCCTCACAGAGTCCACATCTGAGAATGGGTGTCTTCAGGTGATTCCGGGCAGTCACAAATGGGGTATGCAAGAGTGGGGGCTTATTGCGCAAAATACAGATAAGGCGCAAACCAATCGTGACGACATCGATACTTCTGGGGCGATTGAAGCACCCTTAAAGGCTGGCAGTGTGATGATCTTTCATAGTTTGACCGTGCACGGGTCTGGGCCCAACAAATCAGCCAACGCAAGGCACACAGCACTGTATGCTTATTTCCCGCCTACTGTAAAACTGGTTGCCAGAGGCAATGAATCGACGTCGCGCAGTTTTCCGGTAATTTCTGGTTTGGGTGGTGTGGAAACACTGACAATGGATTCGGTTGTGCGGGTGTAAACACAGCGTTATTCGTTTAAAATAAAAATCAATTTTGGAGTCTGTGTTGGAAATTGCTATTTTTACAGATGAGATTTACAAAGAAGATTATACCCGAGCATTGAATCGGGCGGTTGAATGGGGTGTGAAATATGTGGAAGTGCGGGCCATTGATGGGGTGCGCTTACCTAAGGTAGGGACCGATGTGCTGAACGCGTTTATTCAGCAGGTGCGCGATTTGGGGTTGGCTGTGTCTGGGTTGTCACCTGGTTTTTTTAAGTGCGATTTGTCGGATCCCGAGGTGCAAACCACATTTGATGATGCGTTGCCACGTTTGTGTGATGTGGCAGGGGATTGGGGTACCGAGCTGATCACGTGTTTTAGTTTTAAGCGGAGCGTAGGTGAATCATTTTCTACCGAAGTGATCGATCGTTTGGGCCTGGCAGCAGATCGGGTGTGTGAGGCAGGGTGTCGGTTGGTAGTCGAAAATGTGTCGGCGTGTTGGGGGGCTACGGGTGTTGAAACCGGTGAGATTATTCGGCAGGTTGGGCCAGATCGTTTGGGTCTGTGTTGGGATCCGGGCAATGCGGGCCGTGGTGGTGCCCTGGTGCCTTTTCCTGATGATTACAATGCAATAAAAGATTTGGTGGAGCATGTCCATGTTAAAAATTATATTCCCGAGCACCAAGGATGGGGTTTGGTCGATGAAGGCGTGGTGGATTGGAACGCGCAGATGCAGGCTTTGACGCTGGATAACTTTGAGGGACTGTTGGTCATAGAGACACATTTGACCGAACGACCCAAGGGACGTCATGCATCACCTGATGGGATGAATGAGTTAGAAGCCAATACTTATGACAATTTAGAGGCAACACGTGTTTGTTTAGATGGATAAGTGTCATTTCTGTTATTTGTAAAAGACAATTTTTGGAGGAGACCACACGATGGCAAAACAGAAGATTCGGATGGGGTTGATCGGTTGTGGTGGGAATATGCAGCGTGCACATCTGCCGCGTTTAAAGGCCGATGGTGGCGTTGAGATTGTTGGTGTGGCCGATCCCGACGAGAGTCAAGCTCAAGCTCTGTTTGGCGAGTGGGGTAATGATGCAGAATATTTTGAAGATTTCCGACAGTTGGTGCGCAATGTTCCAATGGATGCCATGTTGATCAGCTCGCCGCACGCGCTTCATTATGAGCAAGCGCGTTTGTCGTTGCAAAAAGGTTTGCATGTACTCATTGAAAAACCGTTGACGATTGCCTCGCGGCAGACCAAGTCATTGATCAATTTGTCTGACAAGCTGAAGCTGTATTTGGTGGTGGCTTATCAGCGAAATTACATGGCAGCACATATGTATGCACGTGAGTTGGTTTTGGGCGGTGAGTTGGGTGAATTACGCAGTGTGGTTGCCTATGTGACCCAAAATTGGGGCGGTGCACGTGGCTGGCGGTTGGACCCCGAGTTGTCAGGCGGTGGCATGTTTATGGATACGGGGAGCCATTTGGTGTCTTCGGTGTTGTGGGTTACTGGGTTGGAGCCTGTAGAGGTGTCGTCTTTTATCGACAATGCGGGCAAAGCGGTTGATACCAATGCCGTGGTCAATATGCGTTTCAAAGGTGGGGCCATCGGGTCTTTGAGTACTGTCGGAAATGCAGACCGGCACGATGAACGCATTGCCATTCATGGTACTAAGGGCAGTTTGGTTTTTCACCTGCACCAATGGCAAGTGAAGCAGGTGTTGCTCAATGATGAGCCTTTGGATATTCCCTCGCGTATTGTAGAAACAACACCCGATGACGCATTTTTGACGCTGATTCGCAATGATGGGCAGGGTTATTCACCACCCGACTTTGCATTGCAAGTGGCGCGGTTGTCAGAAGCGGCTTATCGCTCGGCGTCGGGTAAAAAGCCAGTGAAGGTATCACGGTAATACAGCAGTTAGCGATCTGCAGTCAGCAATTGGACCAAGATGTTTTGGCATTTTGTTGCGCACTGTGCGCTAAGGGCTGATGGCTTATGACTGATTCTCCATTGATTGTTGCTGTTGGTGAAGTGCTGTGGGATGTCTTTCCCGATGGCGCTCGATTGGGTGGTGCGCCTGCCAATTTTGCCGTGCATTGTGCCGCATTGGGTGCAAGAGCAGCATTGGTGAGTTGTGTCGGTGATGATCCGTTGGGGCAAGACGCCGTGTTGGGGGTGGCTAAACATAAGGTTGATACCCAACGGATCTATGTGGATAAGGCGCACCCAACTGGCAAGGTGAAGGTCACTTTGGTGAATGGACAGCCCAGCTATCAGATTGTTGAAGAGGTGGCTTGGGATCATATTTTGTGGTGTGATGAACTTGAAGCGTTGGCCAAAACGGCCAACGCCATTTGTTTTGGTACCTTGGCGCAAAGAGCAAGGAATAGCCGTGAGACCATTCAAAAATTTGTTGCCGCTGCGAGAGAGGATTGTTTGTGTGTGTTGGATGTGAATTTCCGGCAGCACTATTATTCTGCTGATGTTGTGCGGCAATCATTGGCATTGGCAAATGTGTTAAAGTTAAATGACGAGGAAGTGCCACTGATACGTTCGTTCGTTGGTGGTGTTGAAGATTTGGATACTTTTTTGGATGATTTGCGGGTGCGCTATCATTTGCAGTGGGTTGTGCTGACGTTGGGTCAAGGCGGGTGTCGCGTGTTTGGCTCCGATGGCTTTTTGAATGTGGAAAGCGAACCTCAAAAGGTGGTCGATACGGTGGGTGCAGGAGATGCTTTTACTGCTGCGTTTATTGGGCACTTGCTTTTGGGCGCCCATATTGAGACATGCGCAAAACAGGCGAATGCTGTGGGCGGGTTTGTTGTGACCCAAGAGGGTGCGATGCCCTCTTTACCAACTTCTTTTCGAATTTTTGAATGATGAGTCAAAACCTAAAGAACAGTTGAGGTGTTTTCATGTCAAAAGGAACAGGTGCAAGTCCAGTCTCTCGTGCTTTAAATCAGAGGCTGTTGGGGCGCACAAATTTTGAAGACCCAAAACGATGCGAACTGCATCGTTTTATTTTGTCTCGTCTCGATCGTTTTCAGTGTCCGGATCGGTCGGGTGAATGGAAGCAAATGGCCTCTGGATTGCGTCGGCGCTTTTTAAATGAGGTGTATCTAAAAGGCCATTCTCGTGAAGTGATTCAAGCACAGCCTGAGGTGGTGTGGGGAGATGTGATCGAGGCGGGTAGAGGATACCGCATTCGGAAGTTGAGATATGAGGGGTATCCGGGGATGTGGATTCCCGCGCTGTTGTATGAACCCGAGCAAATGGATGGCAAGGTGCCTGGGGTGCTGAATCCAAATGGCCATCATTCGGGTGGCAAGGCAATGGATTACAAACAAGCGCGATGTATCAATTTGGCCAAGCGCGGCATGTTGGCATTGAATACTGAATTTATAGGGATGGGTGAGTTAACGGCCAGCCGGGATCACAATCGTATTGGACATTTGGATCTGAGCGGGAAAGCGGGCGTCGGTGTGTTTTATTTGGCAATGAAACGGGCACTGGACGTGTTGGTCAATCATCCAAGTTGTGATCCAGGCCGGGTGGCCATGACGGGGCTTTCCGGTGGTGGGTGGCAGACGGCGGTTTTGAGCGCATTGGATGAGCGTGTGAAAGTCATCGTGCCTGTGGCTGGGCATTCACCGCTTTGGCAACGGGTGTCTTGTATGTCTGATATTGGTGACTTGGAGCAAGTGCCCAGTGATTTGTGTCAGGTGGCCGATTTTGATACGATGACAGCTTTGTTTACGCCACGACCGACTCTGTTGATTTATAACTTTAGGGACGATTGCTGTTTTCGCAGCCGACGCACGCGCAAGAGTGTGTATGCTCCCGTAAAGCCCTTGTATGAATCGTTGGGCATTGGGGATCACTTTGAATTTTATGAGAATCGCAATCCGGGTACGCACAATTATGAAGCAGATAGTCGTGGGCAATTGTATCGCTTTTTAAACAAGCACTTTGGATTGGATACACCCGAAGTGGATCTTCCTTTTGAAGATGAGCTGTTGAGCGAATCGCAATTGAATGTGGGGTTGCCCCAGGACAATGCGACGCTCATTTCTCTGGCAAATGATGCGATGCTGGGGTTGCGGAAGCCTACTATGCCGAAGAACAACCGCGAAAAGTGGATTTTGAAAATACGTGAGCAACTTAAACAGGTGATTCGGTTGCCAGAGTTTCGTGCACAAGATGAGATTGTATCCACACGGAGTGGGATTGTTCAACACAGGGTCAACTTGAGCCAGACGTGGACGTTGCCTGTGACTGAGTTTGTAGGGGATGGAGATACCGTGTTGATGCTTGCAGATGGTGGACGCCAATCTCGTTCTGTGCACGTGAACCCGTTGCAAAAAGAAGGCCATCGCGTACTAGCGGCAGATGTTTTTGGTACGGGTGAATCAAAAACGCCTGCAGGCATGCAAATGGTTTTGGCTGGGGCTGGTGAACGCCCCTTGGGTGTTTTGGTTGGGCAAGTTCTGGCTTTGTCTCGTTGGGCAGGTGGACGCAAACGCATTTCTGTGTCGGCCAATGGGATGCTGACCTCATTTGCTGTGTTATGTGCTGCGGCATTAGAACCAAAGCGTTTTTCTCATTTGTATCTCAATGGGGCGTTGGATTCATTGAAACGGTTGATCGATCAGCCCGTTGCTTATCATGATGCGGTACCCCTCTTTTGTTTTGGTTTGTTACAGGTGGTAGATGTACCAGACCTACTGGCAATGACTGAGGGATTGGCTATTGAAATTGTAGGTCGAGGGCCGATACAACCGGTTTGAGTGGTGCTGTTTGATCTTGTCGTCTGTCGTCTGTCGTCCATTGTCCATCGTCTATGAATTGGAGCCTCTGAATGCCCGAACAACCCAATATCCTTTTTCTCATGACCGACCAAATGCAGGGCCAAGTGTTGCGACCCGATCATGTGTGCCAAACCCCGAACTTCGATAAGTTGATTAAGCGCGGTGTGCGTTTTGATCGGGCTTATACGCCCAATGCGGTTTGTTCACCCGCGAGGGCGAGTTTGATGACGGGTTTGCTGCCACACAATCATGGTGTGTTGGAAGTCATTCATGTGGTGGATGACGATCAGTGTGTGTTACGTAAGGAGCACCCGCATTGGGCGCAGCGATTGGAAGCTGCAGGTTATCAAACGATGTACTTTGGTAAGTGGCATGTGGAACGATCCGATGATTTGACTCAGTTTGGGTGGCAAGTCAATGGGGTTAGTGGCGGGACCCTGTTTGGAGATTTTCGCAAAGAGGTGATGGCCGACGCAAAACAACCGTCGTTTTCTTTAAGGCAGGACAATGAACAGCCAGAAGGATATGAGAAGAGCATTTTGTATGGTGTGACAGATCAGCCCGTTGCACAGCGGGGTATGGGTATTACAACTGGGTTGGCGCATCGGCATTTAGAGGAAGCTGTCCAAGGGGATGCACCGTGGTGTTGTTTTGTCAGTGTAACTGAGCCACACGATCCGTTTATCTGTGGCGAGGAGGCATTTGCCAAGTACGATGTCGATGCCATTGAGTTGTGCCCCAATGTGTTTGATGATTTAAATGACAAACCCAATATCTACCGAAAGGCTGGGTTGACTTGGGCCGATTTCACAGATCGACAGAAGAAGGAAGCCGCAGCTTGTTATTATGCGTCCATTACTGAGATTGATGAACAGTATGGGCGATTGATTGATTTGGTGGAAAAGGCAGGGCAATTGGATAATACCATTGTGGTACTTACGAGTGACCACGGTGAATTGTTAGGCTCTCACGGATTGTATTGCAAGAATTATTCGGGATTTGAAGAGGTTTATAATATTCCAATGGTGATGGCTGGGCCGGGTGTTTCTAATGGGCAGGTGAGCGACGCACGTGTGGGATTACACGATCTTTGCCCGACGCTTTTGAGTCTGGTCGATCTGGATATAATTGATGTGGTAGATTCGAAATCTTTTGCGTCCGTGGTGCGCGACCCAGAAGGTGCATCAGGAAATTTTAAAAAGGGGTTTTCAGAATATCATGGCGGGCGTTATCGGGTGACACAGCGAGTCGTGTATGACGGCGGGTGGAAGTTGGTGATGAATGGTTTTGATTTTGATGAACTCTACAATTTAGATGACGATCCGTATGAGATGACCAATTTGATTGATGTGGTTGAACACAGGGATCAATTGCGCAATTTGACAAAATACATGTGGCAAGTCATTCGGGATACAGGAGACCGGGCATTGTGGAACTCACAATACCCGGTGTTGCGTGTTGCACCGTTTGGACCAGAGATTCTTAAAGAGTAAATGCATTTTTAGGCACTTTTAAGGTGTCTTGCAGGAAGTAGGTCGCTCATTGTAATCTACTGAAGTAAAAAAAATGAATCGTGAACGAAAGGTGTCAAATTTGAGCGACGTGACTATCTATCACAATCCTCGTTGTAGCAAAAGCCGTGCGACGCTATCTCTTTTGCGTGCGCGCGGTATTGAGCCAGATGTTGTCGATTACCAGAAGAATCCACCAGATGAGAACGATCTGGCGCGTATATTGGGGATGTTGGAATTGGCACCGATTGATTTGATACGCAAAGGTGAAGATGAATATACAGAATTGGGTTTGGAGGAAAAAAAAGAGGACAGTGGTGAACTGATCAGGCAGATGATCGCTCATCCCATTCTGATTGAGCGACCCATTGTTGTGAAGGGCAATCAGGCGCGTATTGGGAGACCACCAGAGAATGTGTTGGATATTTTGTAGGGAATATTTAGAACCTACTTTAGGGAGACTGTATTACGATGGCTTATTCAATAGCAGAGATCCGTGAGGCGTTAAAAGGCTGTCATCGCCTTTCATTGGCCGACTTGCCAACGCTTTTGGAAGATGTGCCAAAGCTGACTGAAACACTTGGAGGACCGCGTATTTTGGTGAAGCGAGAAGACCAAACGGGGTTGGCGTTTGGTGGCAATAAGGTACGCGAGTTTGAATATTCGGTGGCACCTGCAGTGGTTGGAGGATATGACGTTCTCTTACATGGTGCGGCATCCCAGTCGAATCAGTCGCGGTTGACGGCGGCTGTGGCAGCTAAGTTGGGTTTGAAGATGGTGATGGTGGGGAAAAAGGATGAACATTCAAGTGATATGAATGGGAACTTGTTTTTGACGCATTTGTTTGGGGCCGATGTGCATTTGATTGAATCGCCTGAAGAGCGAGATGCGGTTATCAAGCAATTGGAAGCGGATGGACACAAGGTGTATGACACAAGTTCGGACGGGTATTATCTGCGCAGTGTGTCTTATGTGGATGGTTTTTTGGAATTGTGGGAGCAGCTTCAAGAACGAGATATTATGCCCGATGCATTGTATGTGTGTTCGGGGGTGCATACCCATGTGGGTTTGGTGGTTGGGGCAAAAGCTTTGGGTGTTGATTTGCGCATTGTGGGCATTAGTCCATCACCGCAGGACAATGCAAAGAAGAATGCGCAACTGGCTGAGGTGGCCAATGAGGTTTGCAAGATTTTGAGCTTGGGGTTGAATTTTACAGCCGATGACTTCGAAAGTTTTGGTGACTACGCGGGTGAAAGTTATGGTGTGTTGACACCCGAATCACGCGAGGCCGTGTTGATGGCTGCCCGAACTGAAGGTTTGTTGCTTGATCCGGTGTATTCTGGAAAGACTTTTGGCGCACTGGTCGATGATATTCGAAAAGGGACTTATACAAAGGATCAGACCGTTGTGTTTGTTCATACGGGAGGGACACCAGCGCTATTTGCATATGCCGATGAGTTGTTGGGCAGCAATCCGTGAGTTGCTTTCAAAACGTTGTCATTTGAATTTGGTGCGAGAATCTTTGCACTGATTGAATGGAGAGGATGATATGGCCGACTTTAAGACAATGGCAGTTGAGGCTGGTGCATTGCTGAAAGAGAAGGGGCAGACTGTGGCTGTGGCGGAGTCATCATCTGGGGGCGTGATTTCTGCCGCATTATTGGCTGTGCCTGGCGCTTCGGCATATTTCAAGGGTGGGGGTGCTGTGTATACTTCTGCTGCGAAGCAAGTTTTGATGGGTGTGTCAGACGAGGCCATGGCAGAAGAACGGGCAGCCACAGAAGTACATGCGTTGCATTTGGCACGTGCGGCGAGGGATCGCTTGGGCGCAGACTGGGGCATTGGCGAGACGGGTGCAGCGGGGCCAACGGGCAATCGTTATGGTGATCCACCGGGACATACGTGTATCGGTGTGGTGGGACCACAGGGCGAACGTGCAATTACCATTCAAACGGGTAACACGGATCGGGGTACGAATATGGAAGCATTCGCTCAAGCTGCTCTGGATCTGTTGGCGGATTGTTTGCGGTAACGCTAAATTAAAACAGGAGGCGCATCATGTTTGAAAATGCGATTGGATTAAAGCAGAAATACCGTAGCGGAGCGCAGATTGTGGGGGTGTCTATGCCACCGGACACGACTGCAGATCGGTTTGAGAAAATTTTGGATCAAGACGATTATGATTATGTCTCTGTCGATAGCCAACACACGCCTTTTAATGAAGAGCGTTTGGCTGCCTTCTGCGAAATTGCTGCTGAACGGGATGTGTTTGTGCAGTTTCGGATTAAACACACACGAAATGCCTATTTGATTGGTAATTATCTCGACTTGGGTCCGTGTGGGGTTGAAGTGCCCCAAACAGAGACCGATGAAACTGCCAAAGAAGCGGTTGATTCTTTTTATTACCCACCTGCTGGAGTGAGAAGCTTTGGCGGGCGGTATCGACGGGGTACTGCTGGTAAAAGTGTGGATGAATATGGCGCGTGGTGGAACAGTTTTGGCGTGCTGTGGTTGCAAATGGAGTCTGTCGAGGCGATTACGAAGGGGCATTTGTTAGCACGACCAGGAGTGGATGGGCTGTCTATTGGGCCAGCGGATTTGACCGTGAGCATTAAGTCCCACCCCAATCATTGGCTCAAAACTGTGGACGATTGTATTGCGTATTTGTGCAAGTCGCTCGAAGGAACGGGTGTGGCGGTTTGTCATCGCAATTATAAACCGGAGTTGCGTTCTAAATATGCCGATATGGGTGTGCAAGTGTTTTTGGAGAGTCCGCAGGTTTAGGACGATTTTTTTGGAACCACAGATGACCACAGATGAAACCTAAAGGAGACGTCTATGCCGAATACGTTACCAACGGTTATTGGCAGTCAATCTGTTAATATGATTGACTTTTATGATCCCAAATCAAAGACAAGTGGCATTCAAGAGGCGATTGATGCACTGCCCGAGGCGGGGGGGCAAGTCTACATTCCTTCTGGGCAATACATGCTTACAAATTCTATACGGGTACCCAGTCGGGTGAGATTGATCGGCGAAGGGCCTGCGACCGTCTTGTGTATTGCGCCATTAAGGGAGCTTGCATTGGCCAAAGATGTACGCAAGGGTGGGCGAACCGTGACCCTGATGAAGAACGCATCGATCAAGGTGGGTGAAGCCATTGGTGTGGGGGATGATCATATTCGGGGGTGGTGGGGAACGCATGCGGTGGTTGAGAAGGTGGATGGCAAGGTTGTCCGTTTGGATCGGCCTCTAAACCGAAGTGTTGCTGTAGATCGAAATGCGCGCGTCGTAAATCTGTTTCCTGCCATTTGGGGTGAAAATGCCACAGATGTGGAGATTCGTGATTTAACGATTCGGGGGATCGAAGGCTATGATGGACGTTGGTGGGACTTTACCTATGCAGCCATTCATTTGGTAAATTGTGAGCGGGCACGCATTATGGGTGTGTCTGTTAGTTGGTGGCCCAGTGATGGCATTGGTGTGCAACGGGGAGCCGATGTGCAGGTGATTCACTGTCAGGCGCACCATTGTCGCGGTCATGG
>JBLHJX010000178.1:0-11008 GCA_047619225.1 Candidatus Latescibacterota bacterium | reverse complement strand
CGTTGAAGCCTTTACCGGGGGCGCTGATGGTCCAAGACCACGTGCCAATGACGCCACTTTTGAAATTGAAGATGCTGGTCCAAAAGTCTTCGCGTGCATCATTGACGAGTTTGTCGCCTTTTTTATGGGGGCGTTGTTCCATCTGTGCCACACGGGCATAGACGCTGTCTACTTCCCCAAACCAATAACGCATGGTGTCCACCCAGTGCGCACCGCTGTCCATGGCCATGCCGCATCCACCCAGTTTGCGGTCTACACGCCAGTGCCAGTTGGGGTAATCTGCGGGGTCTTGCCAGCTGGAGCGGATGGCATACCAAAGTCTGGGTGTGCCCAATAGGCCATTGTTGAAGGCCCAGTGAATGGTGCGTTGTCCAATGCTGCGGCGACATTGTTCTGCATTGGCGGCGATTTTTTTGTAGCGTTTGGCCGCAGCGATAATTTTTTTACTGGCTTTGACGGTAATACCAATCGGTTTTTCGCAGAGGATGTTGACGCCGCCTTTGAGCAGGTCGCATCCAAGCACGTGATGGAGACCATGTGGGCTGCAGATGTCTGCACCGTCGAGGTTGGATTCGCTGTTGAGCAGTTGATCCACACTGCGATAGGTGTTGACGTTCCAGCCCGTTTTTGCGCTGATGCGATCAGCAAATGCTTTGGCGCGGCTGATGTCACTGTCCACGGCAGCAACAATGCGAAAGCGATCTTCACCTTTGTCAATGAGGGCTTCGTATCGACCTAGGTGAGCACCTGCGATGCCTCCACATCCAACGAGTGCGAGATTGACGGTTTTTCCTTTGGGCATTATGAATCCTTTCGGGTGTGATATTCTTTGACGGCTTCGTAATAATACGGCGTGGGTATGGGACTTTTGAGCGAAGGATCGTTCACCTCATCCATCCATTCCCAAAGACGGTTGCTGAGGTCGGTATAGATTTCTTGATAAGCCGGATCGGTTGCAACGTTGTTGAATTCGGTGGGGTCTTTTTCGAGGTCGTAGAGTTCAACGACGGGTTGTTTGATTCGAGGGCGAGGGGTGTTGGTCATGTTGACGGGTGTATCAAGCACACGGCGGGGTGCGAAGTTGCGAATGAGTTTAAATTGTTTGGTTCGAACGCTTCGACTGTCACTGCCCTGAAAAACGGAGAAGACAGCATCGCGGGTTTGTTCTGCATTGGGGTCTTTGATTGCGTTTGCAAAGCTGATGCCTTCGACGTTTTCGGGAATCGGTTCGTCGATCAAGTTCATGAGTGTGGGCAAGAAATCGACATTGCTTAAGAGGCGGTCGCATATTTGACCGCCCTGGATGCCACCGTTGGGCCAGCGAACAATGAGGGCGATTTCAATTCCGGGATCGTAGCAGTACCATTTTGCGCGTGGGAATTCGATGCCGTGGTCAACGGTGAACACGAGTATGGTATTGTCTTCGTGGCCACTTTCTTTTAGGGCGTCTGTGATAATTTGTATGGCATCATTGACTCGCCGCACCGCACCTTGTTGGACTGCGAGTTCGCGTCGAGAGCTTTCATCGTCTACCAAGTAAGGGGGGACGTAGATGCCTTTGCTGTCGTCAGGTTCCACGTCCCCAAAGTCATGGGGCCGATGGGTTTCAAAGAAGCCGACTTGTGCGTAGAACGGGGTAGCAGATGCATCGGACTTTAGGAAGTCGCCCAAGGATTCGGCTATGTCTATCGCTGTGCTGCGAATACCTTCTCCGCGTTTGGCATGTTGCGATTCAAAGCCCAAATCGCTGACGTTTGAGGATTCGTGCTGAATGCCAAAGAGGGCCGTGTGGTAACCTGCGTCGCGCATGATGTGAGAAAGATGTTGCTCGCCTTCATTAAATGACCAATCCCACGGAGAGTGGGTTAGGCCAATGAGGCCGTTGCTTTGGGGGTAGCGTCCGGTGAGCATGCATCCTCGGCTGGGGCTACACACGGGGCTTGTGGTGAAATAGTTGGTGAATTTGCAACCGTCTTCGGCAATGGCATCAATGGCGGGTGTGTGTACTGTTTCGATGCCATAACAACCAAAGTGGCGACCTGTGTCGTGTGTGGTAATGATGATGACATTGGGTTTCGACATGGAGAACTCCAGGGTAAGGGGTGTGATGCGCGATTCTGATTTTTAAGACGTGTGTTGGGCAGAGGTCGTGCCAGCCCATTTGGGATTGTCGTTGCTTGGCAAATGTTCAATGAAATGACACCGGCGACAGCATACCACCACGTCTTCGTTTTTTTCATTTCCAACGGATTGATAATGCAGGTGGTGTACGTGGAGATGTTCTTTGCTGTCACAGAGCGCACACTGATGTTTAAAGTGTTTGAGGAAAACGATGCGTTTTATTTTCCAAGCTTTTGATCGAATGTATCTGCCATAGTCTGGTGGTGGGATAACTTTTGCCAGATCTTTGAGCTGCGATCGCAAGCGGTCTATGGCCGAATTTTTGACGCCCTTAGGGCTTGCCGAAGTTTGGAGTATCTTAGCTCGGAGTTGCTCGTTCATAGGTGGCATGATAATGAAAATTGAGAAATGGAAAAATTAAAAAATGAGTTGCATAGTCGGGTGATGTGTTTCTTGACAGAGAGAGCGGATGTGGTACTTTATGTAAAACTTGAGGGCGGTTGTGTAAACGTATTACAGATCGCTAAGAATTGATCGTTAACTGTTCAAGGGAGTTCTTATGGAACTGGCATATTTTGCAGATGAAGTTGATAAGGAAGATTTTGATGAAGCGGTTCGGTTGGGTGTTGAAGCTGGTGCGACGGGTATTGAATTGCGGGGAGGGATTTGGGGTAAGCGGGTTCAGGAAATTGATGATGATGAGGTGAAACGCGTTCAAGACGTGCTGGCCAAATATGGTGTGAAGGTTATGAGTGTGGGGTCACCTGTCGGGAAATGTGCCCATGACAATGCCCAGGAGCTGGCTGGTCATCAAAAAATGTTTGAGCGCATGGTTGATTTGGCAAAAGCATTTGATACGACGGTGATTCGCGGCTTTGCGCTTTGGAACCCCAATCGCAAAGATGGAGACCGTGTAAACCGCCCGGGTGTCGCGAATTATTTGGACATTATTGTGCCATTTTTAGAGCCGATAGTGAAGTTGGCGGCGCAAGAAGGCGTTACTTTTTCTTTGGAAAATGAAGGGGCGACTGTTGCGGGCAGCTGTGCAGAAGCGCTTGAAGTGGCCAATGCCTTGGGGGATACACCCGGTTTTAGTTTCTGTTGGGATGTGAACAATGGCATCGGGTGTGGAGAACGTGCCTTTCCTGAGGGGTATGACCTTATTAAGGGGCGCATGAGCCATCTCCATATTAAACCAAACGCCGATAATGAACTGAACCCCATTCGCGAGAGCGATATGCAGTATGCCGATTTGCTCAAAAAGGTGTTGGCCGATGGATATACTGGTGCGGTAAGTATTGAACATTGGGGAACTCCTGAGTTGATGCTCAAAGGCGTGCGCTTGGTTCGTTCGGTGTTGGATAAGTTATAAATCATTCCAATGTTCTGTCTCCTGTATTCTTGAAAGGGTTCCAATGCCGTTGGATTTGCACAAACTATTCGTAGATGTTTTTCATCCGGAATCAGATGAATGTGTGGTGGTGATCGTCGATGAACCCCACGCTGAATACCGCGATCACGATTTGTGGCGCGAACGGCGTGAGATGGCTGTTGAGTGGCAAGCGGCTTGGGTTTCGTTGGCCAAGGATGTTGGATTTAAGGTTTTGCCTTTGGTATCGTTTCCTGCTTCGGGAGCACACAATGCCAATTTGCCGCTTGAAAGCGGTGACCCCATGTCATTGGAAGAGGCTTTAAAGCAATCGACCCTCGCACTGGCCCTGACACAATATTCAGCAACAGCACCCTTGTCTTCATGGGCGAGCGCGCATACAGATTTTCGTGCTGCGTCTTTGCCCCAGGTTGCCCGACGTATGGAAGCGACCGCACTTTCAGCAGATTATGCCGAGGTCGCGCGAAGATGCCAAATTTTGAAAGATGCATTGGCCGAAGCAGAACTGGCTCGCGTGATTTTTTCAACCGGTCACGAATGGCAAGTAGATTTGCGATTTCGCGAAGCGAAGATGGATGATGGGCAACTGCCACGTGGAAAGGGTGGGTTTCCGATTATTAATTTGCCGAGTGGTGAGAGCTTTCAGGTGCCCTACGAGGGGGAGCGGGCGGGTGAGGTGAGCCGGACTGAGGGCGAAATTCCTGTCGCTTATGAGAATGCACAAGTCATTTTTCATGTTGAGGGAAATCGGATTGTCACGGTTTCGGGTGATGAACCCAAAGCTGGTGAATTGCGCGCTTTTTTTGATGTGGACCTGATGCGTCGGAATATTGCTGAACTGGCTTTGGGATGTAATGCCAATGCTGTTGTTTGGGGGAATGTATTAGAAGATGAGAAGGCTGGTTTTCATTGGGCCTATGGGCGCAGCGAACATTTGGGTGGGGTTGTGGCGCCCGAAGATTTTACGTCACCGGATCATATTGAGCATCAGGACATTGTATATGCCAAAGACAGTCCCATTCAGGTCGCATCGTTGGTGCTGGTGGGTGCCGATGGCACGAACTGTGAGGTGATTAAAGATGGGGATTATTTGATTTAGGAATCGGAATTAAATAATACCGATAAATTCGGCGGTTACTGACGAAGCGACTTTATGGAGTTAAATATGTTAATAGACGCGCACAATCACCCCAATTGGCATGGGTTCAATGCCGAAAAAATTCTGCAGAATATGGAAGAACAAAATATCGATCAGATGTGGTTGTTTTCTTGGGAAGTACCCGAAGACGAATACAGCCCGTCCTATCACAAGGTATTGCCACCTGGTGGTTTGGGCATTCCACTTGAGGATGTGTTACAAGTGGGTCGTGAAGCGCCAGACAAATTCATCTTAGGATATATGCCCCACCCCAAAAGACCCGATGCGATTGACCGTTTAAAAGCGGCAGTAGAAATCCACGGGGTTCGTGTGGCAAGTGAACTTAAGGTGCGGGTGATGTTTGACGACCCCGATGCAATTCGCTTATACCACGCTTGTGGCGATTTGAAGTTGCCCATTACCATTCATTTGGATTATCCAATTGATCACGGGCACGGTGACTATCCGCGACCCAATTGGTGGTATGGTGGCAGTATTGCGTCTTTTGAACGGGCGGTTGTGGCGTGTCCAGAGACGGTGTTTATCGGCCACGCCCCCGGTTTTTGGGCGCATATTTCTGGGGATGATAAGTTTGACAAAGAGTCCTATCCCAAGGGGGCCGTCGAACCCGGGGGACAGGTCTCAACATTATTGAAAAAATATGACAACCTGTATGCAGACTTATCGGCAGGATCTGCATTGACCGCGATTAGCAGAGACGAGACTTTTGGACGTGCGTTTTTGATTGAATTTCAAGATAAGCTTTTGTTTGGACGGGATTATTTTGATACGCGTTTGATGGACTATTTGCAGGGCTTAAATTTGCCAGAAGAAGCGTTTGATAAAATTACGTATCAAAATGCACAGAAGCTCTTGGGCGAGGGATAGGTTTGGCGGGTGGGTATCCTTTCAAATCGGCGATAGAATGCGTTGCCGATTTATTTTTTAAGGCCCCGTATCAAGTCGCTTGTTCGGGGTCTTTTCCTATGGTCAGAAGAATGACTGGAATGGCGACGAGGCCGAGCAACAAGCCCACCCAACCGGGATAAAGGCCCGCTGTGCCGAGGTAACCAAACAGGCCAGCCAAGGTCATTGTGGTCAGTGCATAAGGCAATTGCGTTTTGACGTGGTCGAGGTGGTCGCAAGATGAAGCTATGCTGGACATGACGGTGGTGTCGCTGATGGGTGAGCAGTGATCTCCAAAAATGGCACCGTCGAGAACGGCTGCCGCAGCGAGGACGGTGAGTGGTAGGCCACCGAGGGCATGTGCGAGTGGAACGACCGTGGGAATGAGAATGGCCATTGTGGTCCAAGATGTGCCGATGGAAAAGGCGACTAGAGAGGCGAGGAGAAAGATGAGGAGGGGGAGCCATAGGGGGGAGATGAGCGGGGAGAGGGCGGCTGTGAGATAGGTAGATGTGCCCACGTCGGTGCAGACTTCTTTGATGGCCCAAGCGAGAATGAGTATTGCGATGGCATACCACACACCCACAATACCTTTGGCCCAGGTTGTAACGGCGTCGAAGAGTGTGATTGCGCGTTGTTGGGTTTGGGTGTGTTTGCGGGTGATTGCGATGAGTATTGCAATGATGGAGCCCAAGACTGATGCGAAGAAGAGCACTTTTGCCGTGTCGGCTTTTGAAAATGTGGCCGTCCAATATTGGCTGCTGAAGACGCCGTAGGTTTGGTATGCAGAAATGACAGTTTCGTTATCTGCAGTGTCAAAGGGCATGCCCCCAATGACGGTAAATATGACCACAGCAACTGGAATGATGGCTGCCCACCAAACGGCTTGGATGCCTTCAGCGGGTTGGATTTCGTCATGCGCTCGCCCAGTCAGAGGCTTTGCACCCGGCCGAATTACCTGGCCAGTTGAAAAGGCGCGCTGTTCGGCTTTGAGCATGCTGCCAAAGTCGCGTTGGAGATAAGACGACAGGAATACAAAAGCCAGGGTGAGTAGGCAATAGAAGCGTAGGGGCAATGCACTGAAGAACAGCTCGTACCCCGAGAGGCCGGTGTTCAGTTCATCCATGAGGTCTTGAAACAAACTGACTTCATACCCTATCCAGGTGCTGATGATCGCAACACCCGCGATGGGTGCGGCTGTTGAATCGACGATATATGCCAGTTTTTCGCGCGAGACCCGAAAACGGTCAGCGATGGGGCGTAAGGTTGTTCCTACGACGATGGTGTTGGCATAGTCGTCAAAGAAGATAGCGAGGCCCATGAAGAACGCTGCAAGTCGCGTAGAGCGCGCACCGGCAGCGCGGGAAGCCAACAGATCGGCAATGCCACGGTTGCCCCCTGAGAGGGTTGTGACACGCACCATACCAATGAGGCCTGCAGTAAATGCAAGAATATAGAGTTGGAATGAACTTTCAAGAGGGGACCAAACGTATGTGACAATTGCTTTATAGGCCGCTGAAAATGGCAATTGGTACAAAGGGATTGTGCCTATGAGTGATAGGAACCCGCCTGCAAGAATGGCCAGTGACAGCCCAAGGAGAAGACGCCCGCTGATGAGGGCGACCAAAATTGCCAATACCGGAGGCAGCAAACTCCAGTTTGTGACGGGGGAGAGTAAGCGTTCATTGGATGATGTTGTATTTTGGGTGGCGTGTAGCAAAAAGCCCTGGGTTTGAATTTCACCGGAAAAGAGAATGGGTTGTGTTTGTGTGGGCTGGCTGGTGCGTTGGGATTGCGCATCCTTGAACGCGGCTATGAGAGCCGCTGGGGCATTGGCATCGAGCGCCCAGGGTGCATTGTCCAATTTAGAAGCGAGTTTGGGAATGGTTTGGCGTATTTGCTGATGCAATACCGCATCTTGGTTAGCGGGCAATAGTGCAATGACAAAACACGAAAGCAATAAGGCGCCCAATATGCGGGTAAGGGGGTGCTTGAAAATGTCGGTCACTTTTTGATCTCCTTTTGTTGTGCCGAAGTATAGCGTGTGGGGTTTGGCTTGTCAAGGGATGTGAAAAGAACTTGTGATTCGGTACCATTCCCATTATTATCGGCTTGGAGGGGATCTATCATGAAAAGACGTTTGTATGCGATCATGGAAAAAGCCACCCCAGGAGATCGGACGAGTCTCGTTGTTGATTTCTTTATTTTGAGTTTGATCTTGCTCAATGTGGGGTTGGTTATCGTTGCGACTGTGGATAATTATCAACGCGATTATCGTGAATGGTTCAATCTTTTTGAAACGGTGTCGGTGGTTGTTTTTAGTATTGAATATGCATTGCGCATTTGGTGTTGTACTGCCGACTCTCACTATCACCATCCCATTTCAGGTCGTCTGCGCTTTATGAAGACACCTTTGGCGTTGATTGATTTGGTGGCGATTTTCCCTTATTATGTGGTGTTGTTTATTTCTGTTTCCGCAGATTTTACGCTTCCTTTGCGATTGTTACGGCTGTTTCGGTTGTTCAAGCTGGGGCGTTATTCTCGTTCGATGCGTTTGTTTGGGCAGGTTTTGTGGCACAAACGAGAAGAGCTGTATGTTGTGGTTTTTGTGTTGTTCATTATGTTGGTGTCGGTTTCGAGCTTGATGTATTTTGTGGAACATGAAACGCAACCCGAAGCTTTTTCAAGTATCCCAGCGACCATGTGGTGGGGCATTGTGACTTTAACTACGGTTGGGTATGGCGATATTTTTCCTGTGACACCACTTGGGAAATTTTTGGGCGCTTTGATTGCGATCATGGGCGTTGGTCTGTTTGCTTTGCCTGCGGGCATTTTGAGTTCGGGATTTGTTGAAGCATTGCAACGTCGAAACGAGAAGAATAACATTTGTCCACATTGTGGGCGAGACGTTACCGATCATTCAGGTTAACTAACAAGAGGGGACCTCATGGAATTAACCATTGGGAGTACGACGCGACCTTATGCAGGGCTTTCGTATGCAGAAGCATTTGCGCGAATTGGGAAAGCGGGTTATACCGATGTGGCCATTTTTGCAAATCAAATGGGTGATGCGAAGGTCATCCCGATTGGCACAGAGACGACACCTGGGGAAGTTGCGGCGGTGAAGAAAGCGGCTGCAGATGCAGGTGTGAATCCATCGATGTTGTTGGGACGCGCGAATTTGGATAAGGGGTTAGACGGTGCGGTTGCCGATTATAAGAAGCTGCTGGACAATGCGGCAGCACTTGGGACCCGATGGATTTTGGAATTGGGTACAGGCAAAGAAGAATTCTATGAGATTTATCCAAAGGTGATGCGCCAAGCTGCTGAGCACGCTGCAAGTCTGGGCGTGGGCATTTCCCTTAAACCACATGGTGGCATCAGTTTGACCGCACGGGAGTTGGTCGATTTGTGTGGGGTGGTGGATCATCCTTCGTTTTTGATAAGTTACGATCCGGGTAATATCATCTATTATACCAAGGGTGAGGTGAGGCCGGAGTCTGAGGTGGGAGAGGTTGCATCGCTAACATCCACGGCGATTATAAAAGATTGTGTCATACACGGCGATGGTCGGCCGGATGTCAATGTAACCGCTGGTGATGGGTTGGTAGAATTTGATACGGTTTTGTCGGGGTTGATTAAGGGCGGGTTCAACGGGCCATTGTATGTCGAATGTGTGGGCTCAAGCGCACCCGATGATGTGGATCGTGATTTGGCATTTACGCTGGGTTATGTGAATGGTATTCTGACCTCTTTGTAAATGGATGTGCCTATGAATATTCGCCCCGCCAAGGTATCAGAACTTGAAGAGATAGCCGAACTGCAGCACATTGTTTTTCGTCCAAATGAACCCGAGTCTCCCGTGCGCTACTTGGCGTATGCCAAGGAAGATCCAACGTATACGTTGAATCACAGCCGTGTCATTGAAGTCGATGGTCGGCTTGTTGCGCATTTGCGTGTATGGGATCGCACATTGATGGTAAATGGTGTCCAATTATCGGCTGCTGGCATTGGCAGTTTGTGTGTACATCCCAATTACCGCAGTCGAGGGTATGCACAAGCCTTGATGGCTGATTCTGAGCGCTATTTCTTTGAGGCGGGTTACGATTTTGGGTTGTTGTTTACCATTATCGGTACGCCATTTTATGAGGCGTTGGATTGGATTCCTATTCCATTGCCGACGTTTTCTTTTGAAGCAATGAATGTGATGTGTGATGGGGCATTGGTGCGCGAGTTAGAAATTGGGCGAGATCTTGACGATGTGATGGGGGTTCATCATGCAGATGGGATGTCGCATTCAGGGAGCGTGGTTCGAAATCGAGCTTATTGGACATCGGGCCCTGCAAAGATCAGGTCTACTTTTCCTCAGTGGGGTGTTGTGCACGATGACCACGTGGTGGCTTATGTCAATTTTGGGGTCGATGAAGAAGACGTTTGGATAAAAGAAGCTTGTGCGCTTCCCAATAACAACCTTGCCTATGCCCATTTGGCAAGTTTGCTTTTGCAACACAGTCAGGGGAAACGTTTGGCTGGGAGTTTGCCCAGAGACCATGCGTTGGTGCTGACATTGGAAACAATGAGTCAGGCAGCGGCGGTTTGGGGCACGGACGACCATATGATGGTGAAAGGGGTTAATTGGCGTCTGATGCGAGAAAAATTAGGTGCTGATGCTGTGCCAAGTGCCAAACCCGAAAATGAAGAACCGTTTTGGAAAGCTTTGTTTGGTGGCGATGTATTTTATTGGGATACGGATGTGTTTTAGGGGCAGGATGCAGGAAAATCTCAAAGGGGAAACCCTTTCAGATTCCGAGTGAATGGCAAGACCTATCGTTGTTTTTTGAAGCTTAAGAAGCAAAAAGCCATGTACATTGCGCGTGCAATGTACATGGCTTTCTTTTTTTCGATGGTTTTAGATTATAAAAAATCGAGGTCTGCGCCCAAATGTGCGGGCAGAACGTGATCGGCGTAGAGTTTGCGCCAGCCGCGTTTGGGGCGCGGGGGTGGCGTGAAGGTTGCCTCACGGCTTTGGCGTTCCGTTTCATCAATGAGTAGGTCGAGCCTTTGTGCTGACACATCGAGTTTGATGAGATCGCCATCTTGCACAAATGCGAGTGGACCGCCGATGGCTGCCTCGGGTGAACAGTGCAACACAACGGTGCCATAAGACGTCCCACTCATGCGCGCATCTGAAATGCGAACCATGTCCTTCACACCTTGTTGTGCGAGGTATTTGGGGATGGGCAGTGAGCCTGCTTCGGGCATGCCGTTGGCAACAGGCCCCGAATTGCGTAAGACCAGGACATGACTGGGCGTGATGTTGAGAGATGGATCATCGATTCGGCTTGCGGCATCTTCGGGTGACTCAAAGACAATGGCAGGGCCTGTATGTGCAAACAGGTCCGAACTTGCCGCTGCGGTTTTGAGGATGGCCCCGTCAGGGGCAAGGTTGCCAC
>JBLHJX010000177.1:0-11009 GCA_047619225.1 Candidatus Latescibacterota bacterium | reverse complement strand
CGCTGGTCACCATACAACAGCACCATGCCCATGTAGACCCGCTTGACCTCCATCTTATCATTTTCGATCACCTGCAACTGCACCGGCTGAATACCCGACTTCTGAGCTTCAAGCGCCAACTGCTCATCGTCGTCGGGCACATAAAACTCAAACCGAAAGTTGCCACCCGAAAACGCCGCGTATTCTTCCAAAATGTCTTGCAAGTAGCGTTTTGTATTGCCGTATTGCCCGGGCATATTATCAGAGAAATACACCTTGGCCGTAAGCAAATCATCAATCTTTGCAATTACGCCTTGGCTGGACGGTGAAAGTGAATAAATCTGATTCTCAGTCAAATCCAACCGAAAGAAAAAGTTTCGTGACACCACGTTGGCCAACACCACCAACACAATGGCTGCCACGATATAAGTCACAAAAGACTTTTTGCTATTAATCGCTGCCATTGTTTACCTCCACTTTCGCATTTCAACAACCCGAACGGTCATCATTAAAAACAACCAAATGAGCGAACCAAAATACACCAAATTGCGAGAATCGATCACCCCACGCCGAATGTTTGACAAGTGATAATCAACCGCCATAAACTGAATCGGCCCAGCCAAAGCTGAAGGCATAAAGAGAAGCAGTTTGTCCAACAAATAAAACACCAACACAAGCCCAATGGCAATAATAAATGCCACCACCTGATTGTCGGTCAAACTGCTTGAAAAGGTGCCCAACGACGCATAAAATGCACCAACCAGCGCCAAACCAATATACCCGCTGATGACGGTACCATAATCGATATTGGTGCCCACCGCCAACAACGTAAAAAAATGAACCAATGTGAAAGCCAAGCCCGCAAAAATCAAGACCAATGCAGACAAATACTTTCCAATCACCAACTCGTAATCTTGAATGGGCAACGTGGCCAATACTTCAGACGTGCCCAAGTTATTTTCTCGCGCAATCAAGCTCATTGTCACCACCGGCACAAAGAACAAATAGACCATCGGCACAATGTTGAACAAGGCGCGCATATCGGCCTGATTGAACAGGAAGAAGGTGTTGGTGAAAAAGTAACCATTAAACAGCGCAAAGAAGACCAAAAAGACATATGCCATGGGGCTCCTAAAAGCCGCACGCACTTCTTTCCGGAAAATTGCGAGGATATTACGCATGGTCGCCTCCTTCCGCTGTGAGCGAGCGAAACACATCTTCCAATAGCACAGCCGTCTGACTCATTTCCAAAATGGTCCAACCGCTGTCCTTCGCATAATTGAAAATTTCCTCACGCGGATCCGTTCCACGTTCATATTCAATTGACAACACATGCTGCCCTTCTACAGATTCGGTGTCAACCAGCTCTATGCCATCAACACGGCTGCCAATGCCCGCCAAAGTCTCTTCAGAAGCATACTTCACGGCGAGTGTCAACTGCGTGTGCCCTCTCATGCTCGACATCAGTTCCTGGCTCGTACCATTGGCCACAATCTGACCCTGCTTAATGATCACAATCCGATCCACTGTTGCGGCAATTTCTTGCAGGATATGGCTCGACATAATCACCATTTTTTCTTTGCCCAAATCCTTAATCAAGTTTCGGATTTCCACGATCTGATTCGGGTCCAAACCCGACACAGGTTCGTCGAGCACCAACACTTTGGGGTCGTGCAAAATAGCTGCGGCCAGACCCACGCGCTGTTTATATCCTTTTGAGCACTCCGATATGGGCCGATGGATCACACTGCCCAAACCACATTGATCCACCACGCGGCTCAAAGATTTGACAAATGAATTTGTATCCATCTCGCGGATCTGAGATGTAAACTCTAAATAATCATAGACTTTCATCTCTCCATAGAGCGGATTAAGCTCGGGCAAATACCCGATCTGTCGTCTCATTTCGAGCGAGTCGTCTTGGATATTCATATCGTCCAAGAACACACTGCCCGCTGTTGGCGCCAAAAAGCCCGTCATAATTTTGAGGGTGGTCGATTTCCCTGCGCCATTCGCGCCCAGAAAACCAACAATTTCACCATCTTGGATCTGTAAATCGATCCCTTTGAGGGCTTGGAAGTCGCCATAGTATTTCACCAGATTGTCTACCCGGATCATACGGGACTAACCTCCTACTGAGTAAGTGAAAAGTTTGCAATGACCTTCTGGTGTTGAAACCAAAATACGGCCCAACGTTCCCAGAAAGCAATGCGTGTAAGATTTAACCAACGCCCAAAGGCCAAGGGGCCTTAGATTCTAAAGACCAATAATTAAACAAGTTTACCTCCAAAAAAACAAGAAAAAAATCTAAAACCCTACAGACAGAAAAAAGAGCAGGTGGATATCACCCACCTGCTCTTTTCAATCAAGCAGCTTATTTGGCACGTGCGCGTGAGATAAAAATCACTCCACCCGAATCTCCGGCATCTCCACAACACCCGGTTGATGCGTCACCCCCACAGCGCGCGCAAACTGGAACACAGGCCGGAGGTCATGCACCAAACTGACCAAAACATCGACATTGCTCACCGTGCGGATGAACCCTTTCTCAAGCACCAACTCCACCAACGTTTTCTCTTTCGGAAACACCCGCAACTCAATGGGCGCGTCACGCTCTAATTTCAATGCCTCGCGTGTCAAATTGAGCGCCACTTGAAATCCGCCCAATTCATCCACCAAGCCCCGTGCCTTCGCATCTGCACCTGTCCACACACGCCCTTTGGCAACCGCGTGAATATCCTCACGGGACATTCCGCGTCCATCTGCAGCTTTTTGGGTGAAGTCCACATAAACCCGATCTAACGAGCCATTAAACTGCGCCCATTGCTCAGGCGTAAAATCCCGCCCAGAGCTCCAAAACATTGCATTTTCGCCCACCTGCGCATAATCCCACGTAATACCCAACTTTTTCCAAAACCCCTCCGTGAGCATCTTACCTGCAAGCACACCAATCGACCCGGTTATGGTACCCGGTTGCGCGACAATTTTATCTGCATTCATCGCCACATAATATCCACCTGACGCAGCCACATTGCCCATCGATGCAATCACAGGCTTTCCGGCTTTCTTCGCCTTTTCCACCTCGCGCCAAATCGCATCGGAGGCCACATAAGACCCACCTGGGCTATCGATGCGAAGGAGAATCGCTTTCACATTTTTGTCTTTAACCGCGTCCCGAAAAGCCTTCGTGACCGTACTGGACCCCATATTGGAAGACCCCGATGCGGGGCTATAATCGCTTTTGCCGCGCGTCACCTGGCCTACCCCATAAATGAGCGCCACTTGGGTGCCCTCGTCAAAAGCACTGCCCTCCTTGTCACCATATTTGTCTAATGACAAGTACTCTGCACCGGCACCCCATTTGGTTTTTACACGATCATATACTTCGTCCCGATAGGCCAATTCATCTACCAACCCCAAAGCCAAAGCGTCTGCCCCAAGAATGGGCCCTTCATCAATCATCTTTTTTACCTGATCCGGTGTCTTTTTTCGTGCAACCGCCACGTCTGCCACAATTTGCTCATACATTGATTGCAGCATGACCTCAGTCGCTTCTCTATGCGGTTCGGTGAAATGATCCTCCGTAAAAAGATTCATTGCATTTTTGTATTCGTACCGCCCAGCCATTCTGGGCACAACATCAAGCGAATCGAGCAACCCCTTCACAAAAGGATGTTCCGCGCGCAACCCCGTCAAACCCACATCCCCCGAGGGTTGCAAATAAATGGTCTCAAACGCCGAGGCCAAATAATAACTGCTATTGCCTGCGCCACCCTCTCCAAATGTTTCGGCATAAACAACCGTCGGTTTGCCGCTCTCACGAAACGCCAACACCGCATCTCGCACCTCTTGGATTTGCGCAAAACCCATCTGCGCACTGCCCGCTTTGGCCAAAAGCCCCACAACCCGTTCATCTGTCGCCGCCCGATCCAGCACCCCAACCATACCCCGTAAAGATTGTACATCTTCATTCATCAACTTTGCGAGCGGGTTGTCGGGCACATACTCTACCACCTGCTTCTCAAAGTTTACAGTTAAGATCACTTCATCTGGCACCCCATCCTCATCTTTTACGGCAGCAATGATCACAATAGCAACCACCACTGTTCCCACCACGACCACAATACCACCAATCCACGCCAACAACCGACCGATCTTTTTTCGCATTACCACCTCCATAGTCAAAGGACAATTTTTAATAAGACCCCTTTTTACGCATTTGCGTTTCAAAGGTAGCCATTCCCACCCACACCGCAAATAAAAAAGCACCAGGATTTACCCCAGTGCTTTAAAGAAAACACAGTTTTCTTTTTGCTTGTTTCTCCATCTCCCCACCTCTACAACACTGAATCCAACAACCCCTGACTCCGCTTGTCCAACGCTTCCTTATCGCGCACCTCAAACCGATTGCCATCCACATCAAAAATCATCAAGCGATTTTCACCTAATATTTGCGCATTTTCTGCCACTGATTTGGCAACAAACTCCCGATTACCACGATCTGTTTCCACTTCCCAATACGACACACCATATTCGTTTTGCAGCGACACAATGCTCTTAATTTCTGCCGTGAGGTATCGCCGATCCATTTCTTCTAACACAAAAGGACGGCTCCCCTCTTCCAGTTCATCTAAGTCATCCACCAAACAAATCGCTTCATCTTTGATATCCAAAATACAGAAATAACGATCGGGTTGTGTCAACGGAGCCGCACGAACAACCTTCACAAGCAAATAAGAACGATCCCCTTCAAGCGTCATGCGCAAAGTCCATGCAGGATCTTTGAACAGTCGAATGGTGCTGGGATCAACATGCTCTGGGTGTGTGGTCTCTATCGGCGTGGGTTTCCACTCTGCCTCTTTTTTGTCTTCCATCTTTTCCATTTCCAATGTGTCCGTTGCCATTTCACGCTCCAAATCAATTATCAGTCATCTTGTGGTATTGATCAAGTATTGAATTGCTTTTCATTACGCATAAACCCAGACTCTTTTCCCTTAGACGCAGGGACAGTCCCCCGTGCCAGCGCTGCTCTTAGCCTGATCCAGGCATCCGTTATTCATCTTCCCTATCGCCTTCAATCGCCCCCACGCCCACCACAGCCGTACTTTCTTGTTGGGTTTTCACCAACCGATAAAAAATGCCTTGTCGTTCCATCAGTTCTTCGTGCGAGCCCTCCTCGGCAACCTTTCCATCATCAATAACCACCAAGCGGTCTGCGCTGCGAAGCGTGGAGAGTCGATGTGCTATTGCAAAGGTGGTGCGCCCTTCAACCAAGCGGGCGATTGCGGCCTGAATTTTCTTTTCGGTGGGGGTGTCCAACGAAGATGTCGCTTCATCCAGAATCAGAATCCGCGGATTGTGCAAAATGGCGCGCGCAATTGAAATGCGTTGCTTTTCGCCCCCCGACAAACGGTTGCCACGCTCTCCAACACTCATGTCGTAGCCGTCGGGTTTTCGAACGATAAATTCATGTGCCTCAGCGGCAAGGGCGGCACGAATGACGTCATCAAAGCTTGCATCGGGATTTCCATAAGAAATGTTCTCGGCAATCGTACCATCAAACAAAAAGGGCTGCTGATGCACCATTCCAATTTGTGAACGCAAATCGTTGAGTGCCAAATCATTCATGGGCACACCATCTACCAGAACGCGCCCTCGGTCAGGGTCATAGAAACGGCAGATCAAATTAATTAAGGTCGACTTACCGGTTCCAGACTTGCCCACCAAACCAATCATCTCCCCCGCTTTGACGTCCAAGTCAACACCCTTTAAAACGGGCTTGCCCGGATCGTACCCAAAAAACACATTCTCAAATTTCAAGTCGCCATCAATGCGATCTTTTCGAATGGCATTGGGATTGTCAAAAGGCTCGGTTTCGGTATCCACGACCTCAAACACGCGCTGTGCGCTGGCAAAGGCCCGCAACATAAAACTATAAAAATCGCCAAACCAGCGCAGGGGTTGATACAACATCCACAAATAACTCAAAAAGGCCATCAGCTCGCCCAAGGTCATTTCTTCATTCAGAATTTGACGGCCACCGATATACCAAACAAAAAACACACCGAAGCTCATGAAAAAATTGGTAATGGTAAAAAACGCAAACCACAGACGTTCGCCGCCAACACTCACGGCCATCAAGGCTTCGTTGTGTTCATCAAAACGCTGGCTTTCACGTTCTTCTTGGGCAAATGCCTTCACGACCCGAATGCCGTGAATCGATTCATTCAGCTGTGCATAGAGCCGTGACCATTTGCCAGACCAACGCGTCCAAAATCCCATAATGCGGTACCAGATTTTGGTGCCCGCCAAAATAATTAATGGAATGGGAGCCAAGACATACAACGTCAATTCCACGCTGGTCGAAAACAACAATCCCAAAATCCCCACAAACATCATCACGTTGGAAAAGATGAAGTAGAAATCATAAACCATCAGCCCTTCCATCCGGTCGGTATCATTGGTCATTCGAGACACAAGCGCACCCACCTTGCGCTTGTCATAAAAGCGAACGGGAAGCAATTGAAAAGCCTTATACAAATCTTCTCGCAAATCACCAATGGCCCGTAAACCAACCGTTCTGCCCAACCATTGTGTTGCCACTTCAATGCCCCAAATGGCCACCCGCACAAATACCAGCCCCAAAATAAGCAACCCCAAACGTTCCACCCGATCCGTCGATTCGATAAACGGAATGGCGGTGGATGCAAAGTCTGACGACAGCACGCCGTCAATGATATATTGCGTGACTTTGGGCGGTGCCAAAGACAAAAGCGCGCTGACCAACGTAAGCATGATGGTCACAACCATCTTCACCGGATAAGCCGCCATATAACTGACAATGCGCCGGAAGGTTGCCCACTTTTTCAGACACACTGCGCAAACACCGTTCTTTTCGGGTAAGCGCTTACCACACGCCGTGCAGTGCGTCCCCTCCACCTGGGTGGGCAGTTCCAGTTCTTCATCTTCAGACAACTGCCGAATCGCATCGGCCACCTCCGCAAATTTGGCCATCATCGTACGCGAATAAGGAATGGAAAGGGTTGGCCCCACCTTGCGCTCAATCTCCAGCACGCCCGACCCAACGAGCTCCTCTACCTTGACAGACTTCACATCTTCTACCAGGAGCTGCAACAATCCGTCATCCCCCAATGCGGGAATCACCAGCACCCGGCGGTCGGTCACCACAACCCACTGTGCGCCATATCGCAAGTTCGCGTCCAAATCGGTGGCGACCTGAATGTGAATGATATCGCCATTCAAATTGCCCATCTTATCCAGCACCGCTTGTGGCATGGTTTCAAGAAATGGTTTTTCAGCTAAAGCATTCATGTTTCACCTATCAAACAAAAAATAAAATTAATAACCGTTGAGGTAAGCCCCTGCCTGCTATTCCTATTCACTGATCGCAATAATCTGCGATATCTCTTCTTGCAGTTGAACCAAGTGATAAAATGGGCCCTTGTTCTCCAGCAATTCTGCGTGTGTACCCATTTCAACAATGCGCCCAGCATCCATCACCAACAACCGATCTGCATTGCGAAGCGTAGACAACCGATGTGCAATCGCAAACGTTGTGCGCCCCTTCACCAACCGAGCAAGTGCCTCTTGGATGTGCTTCTCGGTTTGCACATCTACCGAAGATGTGGCCTCATCCAAAATCAAAATCTTTGGGTCGTGCAACACCGCGCGGGCAATTGAAATGCGTTGGCGTTCACCACCCGAGAGAGAATCACCACGTTCCCCCACGACGGTGTCGTACCCATCGGCCTTAGACACAATAAAATCATGTGCGGCGGCGGCTTTGGCGGCATTCATAATATCTTCGAAAGTGGCACCTGGCCGACCATAACCGATGTTGTCCGCAATCGTGCCCGAAAACAAAAAGGGTTCTTGCAACACAATGCCAATTTGACTGCGCAAATCTTCCAAACGAATATTTCGAACATCCACACCGTCAATCTCAATGCCCCCACGATCGACCTCATAAAAACGACAGATCAGATTCACTGTGGTTGTTTTTCCCACACCAGATTTACCAACCAAACCGATCATCTCGCCCTCTTGCACGTCCAAATCAATATCGTGCAACACGGGTTTGCTTTTGTCATACCCAAAAGTCACATCCCTAAATTTGACGTGGCCTTTAATATTTGGCATCGGTATCGCATTGGGGTCCTGATACGCTTCTGGAGGCGTGTCGATAATCTCAAAAATGCGTTCGGCCCCAGCAAACGCGCGCGTCATCCAGGAGTTCACCATACCAAACCATTCCAGTGGCCCATAAAGCAACATCATATAACTGTAAAAAGCCATTAAGGTACCCAAGGTCAAATTACCATCAATGACCTCCAACCCACCATAATACCACACAATCATCACACCCGCTGCGGTTAACAAGGTCATTGTCTTAAAGAAAACACCCCGATTAACCTCGGCCTGAATACCGATGCGCGTCAGCTTGTCATTGCGTGTTTTAAACACATTAATTTCGCGCTTTTCTTGCGCAAAAGCTTTGACCACACGAATGCCAGTGAGCGCCTCATTGACGCGCGACATCGCGTCACCCCAAGCTTGCATCCACTTGGTAAAAAACCGGCGCATGCGCGCCCAAAAGAATATACCCCAAGCAATAATAGCAGGGATGGGTATCAACACATAAAGCGTGAGTTGCCAACTCATAGAGAACAAAGCAATGAGAATGCCCAACAGCATCAAACCATTAATCACCATATAAGGCAAGCCGTCTACCAAAAAATCTTGTAGGCGACCACTGTCACTCGTCACGCGAGACATCACGGCACCCACTTGGCGCTTGTCGTAAAATTGGAGAGACAACAATTCCAAACGTTTATAAAGCTGACTCCGAATGTCTGCGGTGACTCTCGCTGAAAGCCAAGTAATGGTCCACCCGTGTACCCACTCCCCTGCCCAAGTCATCAAACGAATACCAATGAGGGCCAAAACAAACATGCCCAACAACCCCAAACGATCACTTTCTAAGACGGCAGAACCAACGGCAGGAACCAGCACATCATCGACAATATGCTTGGTCACGATGGGGGGCAACAATTCAGACACGGTGGTAATGACCGATGCCACGGCCAACAATATGGCGCGCCCTTTGTAGGGTTTCAAATACGCCGCAATTCGCCCAAGGGTTGCAAAGCGATTGATACATGCGGGGCAAATGCCGTTTCTTTCGGGAAGCAGGCGACGACATTTTTCGCAATGGGTACGGTCAAGGTCCCCATTCACAAAAAATTCTTGCCCTTTGCGCAGTTGCTCAATTCCCCGCGTCGTTTCTGAAAATTTTTGTGCAAGGGTTTTGGAAAAGGGTATAAAAACAGAAGGCGCGTTTTTGCGATGAATCTCCAAACGCGCCCCACCAATTAAAGCCTCCGTTCGGGCAACCGCAATATCCGCAATAGGAATGTCGGTAACCTCACCCTCCTCGCCTTTTTGGTAGATCAAAACGCGGTTGGCGGTGACAACCACCCATTGGGAACCGAAGTGCCCATCAGCGCCAAGATCAGACTCGACGCGAATCAATTCATCTTCGCCTTGTCCAAGGGTCAACGCAATACGCTTCACAAGACCATTAACGGGTTGATCAATCAGTTTGTTCATAGCTCACATCGGGTATAAAGTGATTTGTGTCTCAAGTGAATTGAATTTGGATCAATTGCATCAGTTGTATGACAAAGAGGGACACGCTTGTGTTTCACTGTTTTGCCAAGTTTTTATGGGAGGAGAAAGACTGTGAATGGTACGAAATTATTTGAGCAAGCCCATTTCAAGATCAGGAGATAGATATCACATGGTGCAGGACCTCTGCTTTCCCATCAAATGCAACGGCACCCACATAGGTTTCTACAGGTTCAAAAGCATGCATCGTCCAACTAAGCGGGTCTTCTTCGCCTTCAACGCGCGTCAGTTTGGCCTCGCCCTGGACGCTTACATCGAATGCTTGCAGTGAAAAAGAAATCCCATCTCCCAATGCTTTCACAAAAGCCTCTTTGCGCGTCCAACACAGAAAAAAGCTATGAGCGCGTTCGTTTTCTGACAAGTCGCTTAAAGTTGCCCACTCTCTTTCAGAGAAAAAACGCTTGCCAACACTGTCCACATCAACTCGCCTGCCCGTCCATTCTACATCCACACCGATCCGGCGATGGAAAACAAATGCCCAAGCACCAATACCGTGTGAATGCGACACATTGAACCGGAGCCCGTGTGGGCCGTTGGCCAATTCTGGTTTCCCTTTTTCGGCGTAAACAAACTGAAGCTCGTCGGGAAGCAACTGGCTATAAACACCCAGCAAGTGACGCAATATCCCACGCGCGGCAACAAAATGGTTCTGATCTTTTTCAAACTTGAAACGATCTGCCCGCACACGTTCATCATCCGAAAGCACCGATTTACACACAGCCAAAGCCTGAGTATCAAGATCCAACGAACCTGAAAAGACATAAACCGAGCCAGGAGTAAGACCTAACATATGCTCAGGAACCGATAACCCTGGCAACAAAGGCACCACAAAACACTCCTTAAAAACGACACGTTCCAACGTTAGAAAAATAAAAGGCCTGCCAACAGGGCAGGCCAATAGCTACGCTTGAAGAGTCGTCAAACACTCTTCATAGGCTTCAAAGCGCTCCCCTTCGGTTTCGTCAGGGTCAACCAACTTCAGCCACATGCCCTGATCTTTTTTCGCACCGCTCAACTCTCGCCGGCTGCGCAAATTCGCAGGATCCTCTCCGTGCCAGACCACGTCGCCATCTTGTAGGAAAATGAACTGGTCTCGATATTTATCCACCAACCCACTTTTCTGTTCTTGATAAATCAAGGCTTGTTCACACGTTGTTCGACGCCAGCTTTCAACCATGCTTTCAGGGTCCGTTGCTTCCGAGTCAAACTCTGCCAAGGGCGACGTGACCTCAGACTCAAAATCAATTTCATCCAAATTCACAGTACCAAATCCACGGTTGGCGGCGATCAACAAATGGTTGCGATCTCGGCGAAACGGAGGG
>JBLHJX010000176.1:0-11061 GCA_047619225.1 Candidatus Latescibacterota bacterium | reverse complement strand
TTCTCGTACCTATGGCAAAAAATGGCCCGCCATTATTGGTATCTTTGCATTGGGCATCAGTGGCAGTCTTGTCTATCCTTTGCTTCCACCTGGCCACATTCTCTATCCCATGCTTTACGCAATACCCGGTGGCCTCTTTGTGGGTGCTGTCATCCTACTCGACGCCCTCATACCCGATGTGATCGATTACGACGAACTCAAAACCCGACAAAATCGCGAAGGGCTCTACTTTGGGGTTTGGAAAATGGCCACCAAACTCTCACGTGCACTGGGCCTCATTCTTTCAGGCATTTTACTCGACACCATCGGCTTTGACCAAACCACAACAGAGCAATCATCTGAGGTTGCCTATAACCTTTCTCTCATCTTCGGTCCCACGGTTGGTTTGTTCTTCATACTTGGCGGCATCATCCTCATCAGTCTCCCACTCTCAGATACACGCCACAAACGCATTCAAAACATGCTACAAAAGCGCCGCGCCAAAAGTGCCATCTAATTCACGCCCCATCTTTCTCTTCAAAATCTCGATAAAGCAAACTTGGCTGAATACCAGAATTATTCTGATACTTTCCACTCGCATAATTTTCATGCTCACCTTCAATCGTATGAAAATAAACCTGACACACTTCCACGCCTGCATAAATCTTTACCGGCTGAACACAAAATATTTCCAGCGTCCAATATCCCTTAAAACCAACATCCCCAAACCCTGCTGTCACATGAATAAATAACCCCAGCCGACCAACAGAAGAGCGTCCTTCCAACATCGGCACAAGGTTTTGAGTTTCGGTAAATTCCTGGGTACGCCCCAAATAGAGTTTGTTGGTATCAAGAAGCAAGCCTTCAGGTGGAATAGAGATCGTTTCTGTTGGATTGGCCCGCTTCATATCCAACTCGTGATCTTGATACACCATCAATTGATCATGCAGCGACAAATTGTAACTATTCGGATTAATTCGACTTTTGTCATAAGGGTCAATAATAATGTCCGTCCCCATCCGCTTTTCAATTTCTTTTCCCGAAAGTATCATGCGCGCCCCTCCTTCAAACCCGTCAAATCAGATATCACATCTATTTGCCCGCTGCCAGATACAACCTTAGCAGAAAATGTATTATGTAATTCCCCATTCGAACAGGTTATTTATGGAATAACAGTAGATAAAAAGCGGTAGAATGGATGATAAATCTGGCGTTTTAGGCAAGGTATGGACGAATAATCTCGCGGACTGTTTGGGCAAGTGTCACTGCCAATTTAGCATCTGTAAAGTCAACGGGTTCCCATTCACCGGGGTAACGACTCACAGTTGCATAATCTGTCAACAAGCGTTGCTCCTCAACAGACAATGGCAGTTGAACTTCAGTAGGAAGTTGGTGAATCAGATTCTCAATATCATGCGTTCGTGCAAAAGGAATGGCGCGTAATGTCAAATAAGCCTTGATATATTTTTCTATTGTCTGCTGACCGTGGAAACAAACGGTGCTGAAAGGGCAATTTTTCCGCCATGGTCAATGTATGTTCTGCATTTCTGAAATCTTCTTCGGCATAGAAGACCCATTCTTTGACCAGCACGAGGGTTTCAGGCGAGGGTTCGTTCATAAAGCACTTTGCCTTCTTGAAGAGCTGGGTGTAACACGGTGCCTATCGTATTGCCAAATTTGGCAACATCTTCTGGTGACGCCACAAGAATGTCTTTGGGCACATGAATATCATGAAGTGCCACACCAATGGCAATCCGTTCCTTACGTTTCGATCCATGAAGTTCTTTTACAACCAAAATATCCACGTCGCTGTCTGGTGTTGCAGTTCCCCGCGCGTGCGAACCAAACAAAATTACTTTCAATGGATCAAATTGTGCAACAATCCGATCTGATATTTCTCGAATCGTTGTTTCTATGTCAATAGATTCTGTGTGCAAAGCCATATCATAATCCCATGGGTGTCATTGGTGATATCATTCAATAATAACATTTTACGTTTCATTGGGCAATGATGTTAAAAGCATATGTCATACACCAGGTTAATTGAATCCTGTCGAGCATCTTGTTTAGAAAGATTATGTCCACAGATATGGGCGAATATCAATCAGACGATGTAAATGAAGTTGATCTTCTTCATGCCACTGCTTTTCTAATGTGGTGCTGTCTTTTAAAGCTTTATAATATTTTGAATATCTCTTTTTGTCTGGACGCACCATTTCGCTTAAATCAGTGCCAGAAATTTTCTTGAACTTCAGGGGAGGGACTTTCAATTTTTTATTATAGAGCGGATCTTTTCTCGCCGGCCGTTTCTTTTTCCACCATTTGTACAACGCCCGAATTTCTCGCCATGCCTTTTTATGATTTTTATCTGAATTCCAATCAATAACTTTGCCCGGCTTTTCCCGTTCGACAAAATCAACAAGAATTTGGAAAGCAGCATGCAACAAAACCTCATCTTTATCACACCACCCCTTATTCAAGGTATGAATTTTGAGCTTTCTCATGTCACTTCTCCTACCAAATGATTGAAATCATATATATCAAAAAAAATGTCCGAACCATGTCCGAACAAAGCAGATCAATCATACGCTGGATCGCAAAAATACCAGAAAAACCCATAGCGGAGCAAGATATTTAAATTTAGCACATGTCCAAACAATGTCCGAATAGGTCACTATTACACTTTCCGGTCCGTGCGCACATAACGAGTAGAAGGCCCCCGACCATCCTTACGCAAAAGGTCTGCATCCGCCAGCACTTGGAGATCTCGGCGTGCTTGACGCTCACTAATGTCCTCTGCAAAGTGAGTATGATAATATCTTACAGTAATCGGCTCATCTGTTTTTAATTTGACCAACAAATTGCGCTGTCTATCATTGAGATTCACTTCAGGCGCAAAACGTGAAGCACGACTAAAAAGTGTCAGCGTTACACCATCATTGTCAACCCGCCATCGAGGAGCAGGTAAACCCTCCTCACGACAAGTTTGGATCATTTTCAATGTACCACGCCCAATCCGCTCCATGAACCCTCTAATATAGAGGACTTGGGCAATATCTGGATTCGAGGGGAGAGATGGGTGTGGACTACGTAAGCGTTGCGCATTCCAGCCATCTGGAAGCGTTCCAGAATTCCAAATCTCAACACGAGCAGGATATATTTCAATTGTAACACCGCCACTGAATGAAGCATAATCACGATGTGCAAGCGCATTTACAAGTCCTTCACGCACAATGTCATTGGGGTATATTGAACGATCAAGACGGCGCAATTGGTCATCAAGAAATTCGGCAGTAACAGCGACACGCCCGCGAATAAAAGCGACTGCTTGATCAATCATTTGGACAATTGGCCCTGAAAAAACTTGTTGATCGACAAAGTCTCCTCCCTTATCCGTCTCAAAAGCAAAAGCACGTAATATAACTTGAGAGTGGCGGACAGCCGGATCTCGTCCGAAGCAAATATCAGCCGCATTTGTGAAGCCCCCACGAGTTTCCATACCCAAAGAAGAAATTACGGGAAAAGGATCATCCTCAAACCGAGGGAACATAGCACGTTTGTTCTCCTGAGATGCATGAACGGTGTCTCTTAGCTCCTCAAAAACGAGATCTTCCTCACTCAAAGTAGGCGAAACACGACGTTCCCATCGCTCAACAGCTACCACACGTGCTTGAAGAAGTTCATGGAGATCATCACCGGACGCTGCCACAGTGCTAACACCGCGACGCAGATAAACTCGTTCGCTTGTCACAAATGGTATGTCTTTTCCACCTGGTACATCAACGACAACCACAGACTGATCATTGACAAGGTCAACACCCACATCAAAAAGTGCCCGAGGTGAAATATGTTGTGTGAGGTAGATTTGGAGATCTTCTGCGACCTGATCGGCATTGGGAACATCTGCAACACGGCCATCATCATCAACACCTATAATGACATAGCCTCCTCCACTGTTCAGAAACCCGACGACATGGGCGGCAATTAGAGCAGGTTCGCCGAGCGACTGGGCAAATTCAACCGTGCGCCCCTTTCCCTGTTTAATAATGCGTTTGATAGGCGTCATGACGATCCTTTCCTACGCGTAAGTGCCTTACTCAAAGCGGTGGCGTCTCCAAGTGCCTCTTGCGCAAAAGCCTCTGCCTCCTGAAACCGACGAAATTGGCTGGTGGCAAAAAGCAAAGCTTCTTCATCCGCATTGAAGGTCTGCACCCAATTACCCTTGCGGTCTCTAAGAAGTGCTACGTCTCGGCGAATAGCAAGCTCGTACATATCAATAACGCGCAAATCTTCCATCAGTGGCGATTTTTTAAGTTTCAACGTTTGCCGTGCCTTTGCCGTATTATACCCAAGATTCCTAAGAAACCCATGCGCAAACACAACATGATCATGGGCAAGTATCCAGCGCGGTTTTTTTAAGTGTATGGCGTAGCGCAGCTCTTCATGCGTGATAGATTCCTCATCTGGCTTTTCCTTACCACTACCATAACGAGGAAGAATCATACCAAAAAAAAGGTCGCAATCGGCCACAGCCTGGCGACAATTGTCAAGTGCCGTAAGCGAAGAGTTGACCGGGACAGTGCCTTTATGCGACATCCACACCTCATACCCCAACCCATCAAGAATAGCATACAGGCGATCCAACAACTCCTCAAATCCATAAACAGCTGAAGACACCAACAAAATGGGCCTTTTATTGGGCATAATAACCTCATGTCATCGCCTGGTTCTTTGATATCCACACGCTCTCAAAACCGTATTACTGCCAAATATTGGTAATTTAGTAACGACCTGTTGCAAAATTGAAATTCACATCTTCTCCAAAATTTCACTGTCACCTGCCCATTCATCAACATGGGCAACAACCAATCACGCAATTGGGTGAGGTGTTGGTTTTCTTTGTGATTGTTAAATATCATTTCGTTGCATCTTAAAACAGCGAAATCAAAAGCTTTTAGTACCTGCCTATTCTGAATTAGTCCAATTGCCCCGCAATAAAACCTGTTGTCCAAGCCGCCTGAAAATTATACCCACCCGTGATGCCATCAACATCGATCAATTCGCCAGCAAAATAGAGATTTTTACACACCTTGCTTTGCATCGTATTAAAATCAATACTTTCCAAACTCACACCACCGCAGGTCACAAACTCTTCTTTAAATGTCGTTTTTCCATTTACGCTATATACATCATGCGTCAACACATTCACCAACTTATTCATCCCACCCTTGCCAAGCTCACCCCATTTTTTATCCACAGGCAAATCGCTCTTTTCAAGCAAATAAAGCCATAATCTTTCGGGTAAAGAATAGGGCCTTCTGTTTGCCAACCGTTTACCAGAATACTCATATACAATGCTTTTCAAATTCTCCATCACAACATCTTGATTTTGCACCTGCACCCAATTGACTTGAATCTTAAATTCATAGCCCATATCACCAAGCCATCTTGCACCAAAAGCCGACAATTTCAAAATCGCAGGCCCACTCATACCCCAATGTGTAATCAGTAACGGCCCTTCAGACTTCAACTTTGTGCCTTGTATGCTCACCCAAGTTTTTTCCACCACAATCCCCATCAATTTCTTGACCGACTCCGCTGGCATATTAAATGTGAACAACGAAGGAACAGGTTCTTCTATTTTATGGCCTAAGTGTTCAAGCCATGCCAATCCAGTCCTGTTTGGAGACCCGCCCGTTGCCACAATCACCTTATCAAACATCCTGGTATCTACATCGTCCTCCGTAAAATCTAACGCCAACCGATCACCAACTTCTCGAATAGCCCTTATGCCACACCCCATTTCAATCTCAATACCCAATCTATCTGTCTCACCCAAAAAACAATCAATTACACTTTGTGAGTTTTGAGAAGCAGGAAAAACACGCCCATCTTTTTCAATAATCAAAGGCACGCCTTTCTCTTCAAACCACCGCATCGTATGTGTGGTATTAAAAGTGCGAAAAGCCTTTTTTAATTGTTTTCCACCTCGGGGATACGCTTCAGACAATTCTCTTATGGATGTGCAACCATGGGTCACATTACACCGTCCCCCCCCAGACACTTTAACCTTTGCCAAGAGTTTATTTGCTTTTTCAAAAATGACAACCTGAGCCCCTGGGTAATTTTCCTTTGCCGTAATGGCCGCAAAAAAACCCGCCGCACCCCCACCTATAATTGCAATGTCCATCTTCACTGATTACCCATCTTAGTCAGCCACCGGAAACCCATGTTGGTCTCGATGATATTGTGAGTCAAAAAATTGCGTGCTCTTAAACCACTCATACCGTCCATCAGACGCTTCTAACAGAACCCTATCTTTAACTTCTTGCGCATCATCTCCTGCGCGAAGTGGAACAATAAGGGTTTCAAAAAGTTCTTCCTCTCCACCGTGACATTCTTTACCACAATATATCAGGTGTGTATTATAAGGCTCGCTACCAAAATAATCCAGCGACTTCCAAGTTCTCATCTCAACACAACTGCCATTTTTTGGCAACAACCACATCAATGCCCGCCCCTCATATTCAATTTCAAACCAACCGTCTCCTAAATCTACCGGATTCATCACGTGCCACAAAGGCGCTGCCATATATGAACCTTGATCTGCAACACTTACTTTATCGCTGACCATCAAAAAATCATGATCTCGGTTCTTCGTAAAAAAGAGTTCCCTACTGCGATGAATCGTACGCCCAGAAAGATTCTTTTCGATATAATCGAAAATACCGTGGGTAAAATCGATATTGTCTTGAAAGGTTTTCACGAGTACAGGATAATGAGGCAATTCATTAAACATCCACTTGCGAGGATATCCCCCTTCTTCTCCAATACACAGCAACTGCATGGTATCCAATGGGGTTTGGCCAGAGAATTTATAATCCACTTCAAAAGAATGAAAGCCATCCCGTTCAATACTGAAAGGTTCTGAAAACTTAACACCAATGTAAATGGTGCTCGCCCAGTCGCTCCCCTCTTTGGCCGGATTATCCGAAACAGTCTGAGTAACCTCAAATCGACCAACAGAACTTCCATCAGGTCCCGTTTCAACAGAAGACAGCCCCACCCACTCCTGATTCGAAAAATCGGTTATAATCTGCCGAGAATGGTCCCCCGTAAGTGTAACCGAACCCAGATCAAAAGTATATCCTTCTCCGTACACTTTCAACCCAACCAGAAACACCCACTCCTTTTTAGGATCAAAAGCAAACGCCCCAGGAATATCATTCCCAACCTGATGGGTATAATCCAATGGAAAAGACGCTTCGGGGCGAAACCGACCATAATTGCGTTGGCTCTGAAAAGACGCCCGCAAGGTCTGCCATTGATCAGAAGGAACCCTTGTCTTTGGCAATGGAAAATCTTCCCGCTTATCCGTTACATGAAGCAAATTATGAAAAACCGGTTCAACCCCCGAGCGCCCATTATCCTCCAAAATAACACCTGTACCAATCAAACCATTCAGCGCTAAGGGATCACTATGGCCATGTTCATTGCCCGAAGCAAGACTCACCATCGCCAACAAATCACCAGGTTGCCATCCCGCTCTCAGCATTACCCGTTCCACACAACCATTGTTGCGATAAATCAGTTTCGACTTGTTATCAGGCATCACTTCCTGAACGGTATCATCGGCACATTGAAACGCAAATGACAATCCATACAGATCATGATGATGAAACCACTCAGGTTTCTCTTTAAGCGTTGTTTTATAATTTTCAAAAATAACCCGAGCAACCCATTTGTATCGACCATCCCGGTAAACCGCAGCCGCTTTTTCCATCGCAAAAAGATACCACCCCCAAGCGGGTTCGGTCGGTCGCCAATCCCCATAAATAGATGCCCGCCCAATGCCACTCCACATATCCAAAATATTTTCAAAACATTGACGCAATTTGGGGTGCTGATACAAGTCTTTCAAACCCGACTCATCTAACCACACAATCATATTCACCATCGTCAATGCCCCATACCCATAACTGTCTTCGTCGGCTTCAAAGTGCGTGGTTAAATCACCCAACACAATGCGTTCAATTTCCAACAACGCTTCTTTCTTAGGATGATCAGGCACCCATTCCAAAACAGGATGAATGGCCGCCAGATAACCAAACGCCCGATTCATAGATCCGCGTTCATACTCGGCTTCAAGAAGTAAATCCGTAAAAAATTGCTTAAGCACAACAATTTCATCATCTGTAAGCAACCCCTCAGCCAAACAAACCCGAGCCAGCAAAACAATACGATAAGGAATCTTAAACCCCGTCAACCGCAACCCCGGTTGAACCACCCCTATTTGCCGATAATCATCAAGAACCGTCTTTAAAAGTGCATGAATAGAATCGAGATAAACTTTTTCTCCAGTCTGATGATATAACAGAACCTCCGCTGCCGAAGTCCAACCAGGAAGCCGAGAACCATCCGTTTCAATTTTATGATATAGCGCAGTAATGACCTGTAAATACTGTTCTCGTTTCATAAGCAACTCCAAAAATATATAAAGATAAAAACACCACTTCAGTGGGTTTCATAGTGCAATGTATAAGCACGTGAGCATTAACTAAGGAGTCACCACCGTACCATCTGCACGCCGCACATTGTCAAACACACCACTACTAGGCGTTGGGTCATGCGGCATCTTCAACGCCGCTTCCTCGTCTATGTCTATACCCAACCCCGGTTTGTCATTGGCCCACATATATCCATCTCGAACGGTTGGCATCCCAGGAAAAATCTCTGCAAGACTTTCAGCATGTTCTGACGATTCTTGAATGCCAAAATTAGAAATGGCCAAATCCAAATGCAAGTGTGCCGCCACACCTACTGGTGAAATATTACCCGGTCCCTGAAACGCCGTTCGCACACCATACATTTCAGCATGAGTTGCATATTTACGCGCAGGTGTAATACCCCCAATATGTGCCACACGCAACCGAATAAAATCGATCAATCGTTGATCCACCAAGGGTATCATCTCAAGCGGGTTGTTAATAATTTCACCCATCGACAAAGGCGTCGAACACTGCTCCCGCACCCGTTTGAACCAATCCACCTGGCCAGGTGTAAACAAATCTTCCAAGAAAAACAATTTAAAAGGCTCCATCTCCTTGGCAAATTGCACGGCCTGAATGGCAGGTAATCGCTCGTGCGCATCGTGCAAAAACTCGACTTTCCAACCCATTTTATTTCTCATATGGGCCATCATTTCTATGGCAGAACGCATATAAGGCATTGGCTCAAAAACACCCGCCTGTTGTGCCCACGCATGTTCTGGGTCGGCCGCATCAACATTTGTGGCAATCCACTTGGGTCCATCCAAGGGGTCACGGTCTCCTCCACTATGAGAGCCATACGTAGCGAACCCAGGCGTGGCGGTTTGCAACCGAATATAATGAAACCCTCTTTCAAGCAATTCAAACGCTTTGTCTTCTGTCTCCTGCAAACTACCACCACTGGCATGGGCATAAAGTGCCGCCGCTTCTCGTGCTTTACCCCCCAACAAATCATAAACCGGCATCCCCGCCATCTTGCCCTTAATATCCCAAAGCGCCTCATCCACACCACCAAGCGCATTATTCAACACCGGCCCATTGCGCCAATAGGATGAAACATACGCCGACTGCCATATGTCTTCAATATTGGACACGTCTTTGCCAATCAAAAATGGACGCAAATAATCAACAATCGCAGACCTCACAGCCAACGGCCGGGTACGATACGATGCATCCCCAAGACCATAAAGTCCAGGTTCGGTGGTCTCAATCTTTACAACCGTAAACCGCCCACCCCGCGAGGGTTGCGTCATAATCGCCTTAATATCGCGAATCTTTACATTTTTCATGTTGAACCTTTCGTTGAGAAAATATGGCCTCAAAATGACTCTCTTCACCCTCTGTTTTTATTATAATTCACCTACCACAAATGCACGTAACGCATTATCTTCAAGTGACACAACAACCCAAATATATTTAAAACAACCGACAATAATCCGGAGTTTATCTCAATGAACGGCGCACAATCCCTCATTCGCACACTCTACAACGGCGGCATCACCACCTGCTTCATGAACCCAGGCACATCAGAAATGCACTTTGTAGCCGCATTGGATTCCGTCCCCGAAATGAAGTCTGTTCTCTGCCTATTCGAAGGTGTGGCCACAGGCTGTGCCGATGGCTATGCCCGTATGACAGGCAAACCCGCCGCAACACTCCTCCACCTGGGCCCCGGGTTGGGCAACGGCATCGCCAACCTCCACAACGCCAAGAAGGCCCACTCACCCATTGTCAACATTGTGGGCGATCATGCAACGTACCATGTTCAGTACGACGCCCCCCTCACCTCTGACATCGAAGGCATTGCCCGACCCGTTTCGGGTTGGGTACACACATCACAAGATGCGCTATCAATAGCCACAGATGGCGCAGCAGCCATTGCCGCAGCACAAACACCACCCGGTCAAGTTGCAACACTCATTCTGCCAGCCAACACCGCCTGGAACACCGCACAAGGCCCAGCACCTCCTCAACCGATACCACAACCATCAGTCGTTCCCAGTGAGCGAATTCAGTATGTGGCAAAGCTGCTCAAACAGCAAGAAGATACCGTTATCCTTATCGGTAATCATGTCCTGGGCAATGAAACCCTCAGCCGTTTGGCAAGTTGCATCGCATCCGGCACAGGCGCTCGGCTCATTGGAAACCGCGCAGCTGCCCGCGTATCTCGGGGTGCCGGACGACCGATAGTGGCCCGACTGCCCTATCCGGTTGATCAAGCGATTGCGATGTTAGAAGGCGCCAAGCATATCGTATTGATTGGCACCAAAGAGCCCGTGGGGTTCTTTGCCTATCCAAACAAACCCAGTCTCATGGCCCCACCCAATGCACAAATACATGTGCTGGCAGAAGCCCACGAAGACATGTCCGCCGCACTTAATGATTTGGCCAAAGAATTAAATGTATCCACAAACCCGCCCAACCTCGCCCAGCTGAAACGCCCACCTTTGCCGTCTGGCGCGCTCACCCCAGATGCCATGTGGACAACGCTCTGTGCATTGATGCCAGAAAATGCAATCGTTTGCGACGAATC
>JBLHJX010000175.1:0-11150 GCA_047619225.1 Candidatus Latescibacterota bacterium | reverse complement strand
TGAAACCTATACCGATTCCGAACGCAGCATCGAATCAGTCTCCTACAGTGCCGACCATACAACTGCCGCCTATACCGAAATGACGCCCACGCGCCTCTCAGAAGTACACCTCTGGCGCGAAAGCAAACCCGACAAACAACTCACCCAATTCAACACCCTATCTCGCCGCCACCTATCGACACCCGAACGTTTCTCCTTTAAAACCAGCGATGGTGCAAAAGTAGACGGCTGGATCATGTTTCCCCCCAACGCTCGCAAACACAAACACCCCGGTATCTTGCAAATTCACGGCGGCCCACGCACGGCCTATGGCCTCGGATTTATGCATGAGTTTCAACTCTTAGCCGCCAAAGGCTTTGCCGTCTACTACATCAACCCACGCGGATCCTCCAGTTATGGCGAAGACTGGGCCTGTGGTGTGGGCGGTCATTATGGCGAGCGCGATTATGACGACGTCATGGAAGCCACAAACTACGTGCTCAAAAAATACCCCATCGACAGCAAACGCCTTGGTGTAACAGGCGGCAGTTATGGGGGGTTTATGACCAACTGGATTGTGGGCCACACCAACCGTTTCAAAGCCGCCTGCACCCAACGCAGCATCAGCAACTGGATCAGCTTCTTTGGCACCTCAGACATCGGTTGGCGATTTCCGCAAGAAGAGTTGGGCGGTTTGCCCTATGACAACTTAGACAACTACTGGAAACGCTCTCCCCTTGCTTATATCAAAAACGTGAAAACGCCAACCCTCATCATTCACTCAGAAGAAGATTGGCGTTGCCCCATAGAACAAGCCGAACAGTTTTATGTGGGCCTTAAAATGATGGGTGTTGAAACCGAATTCGTACGCTTCCCTGGTGAAAGCCACGAACTCTCACGCTCAGGCAGCCCAAAACACCGTGTCGAACGCCTCAATCACATTGTAAGATGGTTTGAAAAACATCTATAACAAAAGGCCGGTCACACATTGGCAAAATAGGCTTCTAATTCGGGATCCAATTGCGGAACATCCAGAGGCACACCGCCGTTGCGAAGAGATTCCGTGGCCTGACAGCCTGTTGCAACGCTATATCGTGCAGCTACCGGAGACGTGTTGATAGGCCCCCCACTACGAACAAAACGCAAAAATTCGGCAACAATCTTGGGATCGGCCCCGCCATGCCCACCGGCCTCCTTATCCATATCAAAAACCGCGTCTCCATCTGGGTTCCAGCTTACACGACGATTCCAAAGTTTGATGTGCGTCCCATTTTCACCCGTCCCAAAATTCTCGATACGCCCTTCTGTGCCAATGAGTGTGTAGTTGCGCCAGTAATCGGGCGTGAAATGGCATTGCTGATAACTTGCAAGCACACCATTGTTCAATGCCATTTGGATCATACTCACATCTTCAACATCGACCACAGGATTCAGCTGTTTTTGGCTCAGCGGCGGCCAGTGGTCTTTATTGACGCTGGCATCACCCCGTTCTTCGGGACTGTGTCGGTCAGTGATATCACCATAGACACTCAGAGCCCCCATCGCATTGACACGCTGTGTGTAAGAACCACATAACCAATGGAGCACATCAATATCGTGGGCCGCTTTTTGAAGCAATAACCCCGTACTCAAACGCCGATCTGCATGCCAATCTTTAAAGTAAAAATCACCACCATTCCCCACAAAGTGGCGACACCATGCCGTTTTGACCTCACCGATTGCGCCCTCATCTATCAGTTCCTTCATTTTCAACACAAAAGCCATATGGCGCATGTTGTGCCCCAAATAGAGCCGCAAGTTTCGCTTTCGCGCATTTTCAAGAATGCGGTCACACCCTGCAATGGTGATGGCCATCGGTTTTTCCAAATACACAGCCAAACCCGCATCGAGTGCCGCCATAGCATGTTCTTCGTGCAAAAAATCGGGTGTGGTCACAAAAACCGCATCCAGTTCCTGATTTAACAGCTCCCGATAGTCTGCGGTCGTAAAAATATCGTTCCCATATGTCTCCCGATTCTTTTCAAGCTGCGCCTCTACAATACTACAGCAGGCGACTATCCGAGCGCCATTTTCAGGTTGATGCGCATGTCGTGCTACGCCACCACGCCCACCTGAACCTATGACACCAATGCGAAGATCATCCAATGTGTACTCCTTTGATTTTTGTGTTTGCAATTTGATACCGCTGTCGGTTATGATCAAACACGTGGTCCACAGCGGCAAGCAGATCCAACTCTCGAAACGCGGAATTCGTTGCCCGATCTTCGATGTGGACACCGGTTCTTTTAAAAACCGCCAAAATCGCTTGCGGTAGATTCGCACCCTCTTCCTGCCACCGATAGTCACATTTCTCAATCGCCTCCCGAAGAATCATTGCGCACGCAGCCGCATAAGCATTAGAAGACGACGTAGCTTGAGCCGCCACCAAGAGATCGGTGTTTGTGTATCGATCAAGATGCACCTCGTGTTTTCCTGGAACAGTCGCCCCAATGCCGAAGCAATTTGTCTGACACGCAGGCCACGAAATCCCCTCTGTATAGTGGTGATTCCCACAAGGTGCGCTAACCCATATGCCCAATTCTCGCAATGCGAGAAGCGGCTCATCGATAATTGTGGATACAGATTCTTGATGCTGTCGATCATCCAAGGGAGACAGGTTCACTGTGGTGATGTTGTATCTCTCATGATGGGCCAGTACCCATTGCAGAGCCCCCGCCATCGTAGGCGCTTCATGCTGTCCATCAAGATGAACAATTGTCACACACCGCACTTGGGCCACGAAATTATTGTAGGCAACGCCGTAAACGCCATCGTGATTGATTGATGAAGGATACCCCACCGAAGTGCCATGATACCCCGGTGGAACAGGTGTGGGATCATTGTTCTCGTCAATACTATTATAAGTGGCAACAACTTTGGGTCCCCACCCCATCTCGACCTGCCACGGTGGATCGGATAAGTCGCACCCATCATCGAGAATGGCCAAACACTGTCCCTTACCCCACGTGAGCACATCTTTATATTTGCGCCAGGTATCGATCACCCGAATCTGATTGAAGCTTTCTGCATTGAAAGGTGCGCCTTGCTCGGATCGTGCAACATCCTGTGGATCAATCCCCATCCATATGTCTCTCTTCCCAGATCGCTTTTGTGTAGGCCATTCGAAAACCCATAAACGACACACGTCGTGTTAAAGGTGAATAAACTCTCCCGATCAACCTTTTGCGGGCATTCTGTTTTGAATATCAAATTGCACAATGGTTCCGTCATATTTGTAGCACGTGATAATTGGATCTTTCTCGGTAGATTGTCAAGAAAGACAATCTGATCGCGTGGATCTGTAATGTCACTTTGTGAACTAAAGTGTTCAAAAAGATCTGAGGATAGATTTAAGCCCATCCTATCTTTGGAGGGCATACTTCCGTGTAATTTCTGAGATTCCGGAATAAAGCTGTCATTTTGGATGACAAGGTAATGGGCTATCTTGAGATCCGAAAGAAAAATCACCCACCCCCATTTTGGGTGGGTGATTTTGGAATAATATCTAGCGGTTGATAGCGTTCTACCTACGGCTATACGATTCTCAACGAAGGGATCAGTCCGCTTCGATCACGACCGTACTGGCGCAGATCTTTTCACTCGGTGAGAGTCGTGGTTTCTTCCCGCTGGCTGTTGTGAGTCCACGGACCGTCACCTTCTGGCAAGCCTCGTAGGGGAAGGGTCGTGTCGTCGTCGGCGTTATGTCTTCGACACCATCGTTCATACCATCCGGATCAGTGAAGAAGTACATGCCCTGATAGTCTTCTGGATGATTGGTATCGTCGACGAACAGACCATCTATCGTCACTTCCGTAGGCATTGAGCAAGGATAGCCAAAATCGTGCATACCATCATTGCTCACATTGATCAGGTGTGGCAGGCACGTGTCTCCACCCGCTGGAATCCACCGACAGTTGCGAATGACAAGGTCCCCTTCCCAAGTGCTTCCATAATCACGCCGGAAACTAACCAGGGCATTGCCGTACATCGTGGAATCTTCGACTGTCAGATTGCCGCGTCCAATGGCATTCAGTCCCATCCAGCCCATGGTGCAACCGCGAATCACATAGGTCCCAGAGACCCCCATGTGCGTGTCCATCCGGGAGAGCGTGCAATCCTCCAGCAAGATATTTTTGCAGAAGTTCGATCCGATCACACCCCAGCGCGTGCGATCTTTGATGTGGTTCATCCGGCAGTTGATCATGGTGAAATTCACCACGTTATTCGCGTTATAGTCATAAGAGCCCATGTTGACTGGCTTTCCCGCCGCTCCGATGGTCGAGTAGATCTTGTGACCCGTGGCGAAGCAATTGCGCAGCGTGATATCGGCACACTGTTGCATGCTGATAAAACCAGAATAGGGACTCCCCAAAGCAGTTTCACCCACAACATAATGGGTCAGCCCCTCGACCTCCGTTTTTGAACGTGAAATCACAATGTTCCTGGACCAGTAGTTGTAGCCGTCCTTAGGATCCATCCGGTTGGCGAACGTGGTGAAGACCCCGCCACGTAGAATCAGGGGTGTGTCATCGATTGGCCGCGCCTCGACGCGAGTGATCTCCTCATACTCCCAGTCGATGGGTGATTCCACTGAGCCGTCTTGGCGAAGGATGAAGCAATCGTGCTGAGATGCGCCCTTATTCTGATTGAGCCCCCGTCGAATAAACAGCCTCTTGTTGTCATTCTCAACCAAGACGTGGCAGTCGCGCTTGGGCCGCGCATCCACCTGTTTCTGATCCCGCGAGAGTCGGTCTATCTGCACGTCCTCCGGTTCCAAGAGCGAACGCACCTCGAAAATGGGCGTTTTATTGTTCTCAACCTGCACATCGTCAATGGTGAAGCGCGAGGTGTTCCAGTCGGTATCCGTGGCGATCACAGCGGTCAGCGACCGACCACCGATATAGTAGGTGGCATCGGACTTCGTCCGAACGCCCAAATCCTGCGCATTTGCATGATCGTGTGCCTTACAGATCGCGGCCATGTCGTCTGTGACGCCATCCCCCACCGCACCAAAATCCTCATAATTGACCCATCCGTCTTTGATATCCATGATGTCTCCCTTTGTGTTTTGTTTACGATTCGCTAGAGTGAAGTTGTTTTGCTTCTCGGTATAAAGCTTCTAAGATGTTTCGAAAAATCTAAATGGAATTTGGCTTTCTTCGGTTGTCATTATCTAAAACAACGGATATTTACAACAGCATTCGGCGATATATAATGATAAATAATTGATTGTGCAAATGGTTTTTAACATTTCCATTTCGCAAACCTATTGATTGCGGAGCGCAAACCATAACATCTAGAATAAATCTTAAAAAAATACACCTTCCATAATTAAATAATTATTTATTATTGATTTATGAATTGTATAAAATAATGTTTTCGTCAAGATTTTTAATTAAATAACGAAATCCCGACAGGCCTCCAGTAGAACAAATTAGAATAAAAACAACAGTGCCACACCGATTGGTGTGGCACTACCTTTTCAACACGAATGATCCATTTCGCTTTACAGATTCACGCCCCCAACTTCCGCGACCGCACCCAGGAGTCCACCCCATATTTCCCAGCACCAATCAACAAAAACGCCAGTGCAATGGCCAAAAACAGAAAAGCTTTTTCTTTATTTCCAAACGGATCGGCTGCGTGGCGAATAAACCCAGCCACAACCATCGTAGAACAAATCAAGAATGCCGAAGGCCGCGTGAACAGACCCAATGCCAGAAGCAGTCCCCCGCCAAACTCTGAAAAACCCGCTGCCCAAGCAAAAAACTCTGGCATTGGAAACCCAAGATTTCCCGTGCCTTCTATAAACCGCTCAGACGGAGGCACTTTGCCCAGCCCGTGAGCCAAAGCCATACTCAGCCCAGCATAAACCCTCAAAATCGCCAACCCCACATTTGCCAATGTGGACTCGATAATTGCACCACCAAATATAAATTGTTTAACCATCAAATTCCTTTCGTTCAAACTGTCCACGTTTACAACACGCGTTCAAGCCCATAAGATACTAAATCCAACTCGCCCACCCCACGTCTGGCTTTGCACGCTGAATCGCAGCAGCCAAATCGTCCCCTCGGCGCATCTGCCCGACAAGGTGTAAATCATTGTCACCAGCAATCGCGTGCAACACGACTTGCCCCGTCTTGCCAGAAAACCCTTTTACCAACACGCCGACAGACATTCAAGCACCCTTCGAGAAAAATTGGCCCGTGCTAGCTACTACCCCTCTTCAATCATTCGTTTCAAATACATACAATACGGATTCTCACTGCTTAAATTGGCCACCTTCAACACCGTATCGGCATCAATGTATCCCTTGCGATACGCAATCTCTTCCAAACACGCAATCTTCAAACCCTGACGGTGTTCTATCGTTTCTACAAAATTGCTCGCCTCAAGCATACTTTCGTGTGTGCCCGTATCAAACCACGCAAACCCACGCCCAAGCACTTGCACCCGCAACTTGGAACGCTCGCGATACACATTGTTCAAATCGGTAATCTCAAGCTCCCCACGTGCCGACGGTTTCAAAGTCCTCACGATATCGACCACCTCTTCATCATAAAAATACAACCCCGTCTGGGCATAATGCGACTTGGGCTTGGCGGGTTTTTCTTCAATGCTCACCACATTAAATGCGTCGTCAAACTCAACCACACCGTAGCGCTGTGGATCTTGCACGTAATAGGCAAAAATCAACGCCCCATCGGTCACCTTACCCGCATCTTCAAACATCTCAGTGAGTCCGTGTCCATAAAACAGATTGTCGCCAAACACCAAAGCACACGGTTCACCACGCGCAAAATCAGCACCCACAACAAACGCCTGGGCGACGCCACCTGGTTTTTCTTGAACCGCGTACTCAATTTGCAAACCCAACTGAGACCCGTCGCCAAACAGCTGCTTAAACAGACCAATGTGCTGCGGCGAAGAGATGATCAGAAATTCTCGAATATTCGCCAACATTAATGCAGACATCGGATAATAAATCATCGGCTTGTCAAACACAGGGATAATCTGCTTCGAAATCGAAATCGTCTGCGGATACAATCTTGTGCCTAAACCACCGGCTAAAATGATACCTTTCATAAAGTCTCCTATCTCATCAACCAATGAAAAAGTGCGCTGGGTTGCCAAAATAATCGCGCCGAATCTCTGGTTTAAACAGTCTGGGTGATAATAAACTCGATTACCTCACCTACAAAGTGGTTCGTCAAAGTCAAAAAGTCAACACTTGAAGTGGGCTTAAAACCACACAAGCGGGGTTCGTTTACCCGCTCTAAACTGGCCATTCCTATCTTGTAGTAAGATACCAATACCTACACATGTAATCGTGTAAAGTTCGATATTCTTTTAGACTTCTAACGAAGATAAACCCTTCGTGTTTTCCGATTGTTCACGGAACACCACATCCAAATGCAGTCGTACAGTGCAGATGTCACATCGCCATAAGAATTTGCTTAGTTGGTCAAATTGCTAAAATTGTGTAGGTTTAAACACAATTGAGTCGTGATTTGGCGCATTTGCGACACAAGTTTCAGAGGCTCAAAAATCGAAAAGCCTTAAAAAACAACCATTAATGCACATCCGAGTAATTGGCGTACTAATTGCTTCTAATTTATGTAGCGCGAATTACAAAGGAGAATCAAATGGACAACCGGACCAATACACGCCTCGAATTTAAGATTGGCCTCGAAATCAGAGTCGGAGACTACCAAACTTTTTCTGTTGAAACACGCGATTTGAGTTTGGGCGGGCTGGGAGTGGCTTCTGAAAACAGGCTGCCCTTACAAACTGAATGCGACATCACGCTCCACCCAATGTCGGGTCACAGCACAATTGCTCTCGAAGCGGCAGTGGTTCGCCACACCGAAGAAGGAATGGGCTTGGTCTTTTTGCACCCCACAAAAGAAACCCTGATCCAACTGTGTGACCTCTTCATGAGCGCAGGACGGCAGGATATTATTGAGAAAGAACTCAGACAAAAAATCATGCCAGAAAGCCCCAAACAAGACATCCTTATGATGTAGGCAGCCCCTGCAACGCCGCAACAAAAGGGTCTACGTCAAAAACGTATCCAAACATCAATGCCACGCGCCAAAGTGCCACTTCCTTTGCCCACTCCTCCGAACACGTCTCCTTATTTTCAACCGCCGTGGTCGCCTGCCGAATCGTTGAACACACATACCCCATTCGGCTCATATCAATCATCCCCCCTGGGCTGGCCAACAAACACCAATTGATTGCAAAACCAATATAGACCAAATGCCAAATGCCTTTCTCACGACAAACGGCATTGAGCTGATGCGAATTGATCACCACTGGTTCTCCCGGCTCAGGCCTGGCCTGTGGTGGAAAATCTAAGAATTTCTGTCCTGCTCTAATCTCTTCTCCATTCTTTTCTCCCTGCATTTGCACACCACGTTCCGTTCGCCACTGTTGACGCAGCGGATCTTCAACCGCGCCCACAGGTAACTCGGGCGGCGGCCCCGCCAATGCCTTCGCTTCGCAATACCCCTCAAACTTATCCATATACCCTTCCGATGACCCCACATGAATCACCGTCATCTGTGACTCACGCGCTGCTTTTAACACCGGCGGAAACACGTTTTGGGTAATGGGCACCGCGCGCGACAAATACTCCACAAACCGAAACCATCCTGCATAAGGTGAATCCACGCCTGCTGGTATTTCATCAACCAATCCAGGGTTCCAGGCGTGCATACTCACCAACGCGGTTCGCTCCAAAGGCACATCCAACATCCGCGTCGTCCACCCGTCATACCCACGCCCAGGAATATCCTGTGTCAAATCTGCATCATATTGTTTGTAATAGTGTGCCGGTAATTGTAAAAAAGTCATCTTCCCTCCTCCAAATCAATAACTTGACAGCACCTCACCCCACACCGATATTCCGCAGTCCATTAAACAGCAGTCAACAGATGTGATCGATCCCACCGCCTGTTATACTTGAGTGTTCCTCTGACCCTGACCCCTGAAAGCCACCCCATGTCCTCCATTTCACCCCTCCTTAACAAACGCTTCATTGCATTGCTCATCATATCCTTCTTCAGCAGCTTCGTCGCCGCCCCACTCAACTCATTGCTCCCCGTTTATGTAGAATCAGAACTCGCCCGCGCACCCATTTTCTCTGCCAGCCTGCGAGCGGTCTTTCTCATTCTGGGAGGCATCTTCGCCGTGCCAGCCGGTCGCTTGGCCGATGGATGGGGTGTCAAACCGGTTTACCTCATTGGTGTGTTGGGTCCCGTTCTCACAGGCAGCATCTTTTTTACAGGCGATCCATTATTACTCACCTTTCTGTGCACCGGCATTGGCATTTCTTTTGGTTTCAACAGCGCAGGTGGGCAAAGCTATCTCATCAGTGCAGCCCCGGCCTCTGTCATTGGAACGGCATCTGCCGGATATTTTTTGGGCAACACCTTAGGCGCCGCATCAGGCAATCTTTTCGCGGGCCCCATAGCCGACGCCCTCGGTTTTCAAACCCTCGGTTTATGTGCCACAATTGCGGGTCTTGGTTTAATTTTACTTACCATCCTGATCCTACCAGCCATTCCCGCACCAGAATCATCCGGCAGTGACCGCAGCTTATCTGGCCTGATCAAACTTCTCAAACGCGCAGATATTCGCCTGTTACTCGGCATCCGATATTTTCCCACAAGCTATTGGGGCGCCGTCACGCTCCTGCTGCCTTTACTCATCTATCGCCTCACGGGCACGTATACCGCCGCAACCACCTTTACTGCCATCAGCCTATCCATTGCAGCCATTTTCCAAATTCTCACAGGTCGGCTTTGCGATCGCATTGGCCGCTGGCGCCCCATCCTCATTTCAGCAACACTCGTTGCTGTCAGTGCATTGGGCCTTGCATTAACGGGGCATACTCTTTGGGGGCTCTACACATTTGGGATCGTAGCCGCCGCTTCGGCCTGGTCGCTCTCCACCACAATGCCAGGCCTCATTCAACTCATCGCCGACGAAGGTGAAAAAGGCCGGGTCGTCGGTGCTGCGCATCTGTCCTGGAGCTTAGGCATGCTCTCGGGTAGCCTGGGCGCAGGCACACTGGTGGAATGGGGACCTGCCTATCCCTTTGCTTTCGGCTTCCTGTTTTGTCTGGGTGCATTGTTGTGTGCCATTGGTTTATACCGCATCCACGGTCAAGACACACAATAGATAAGCGTTTGCAAAGAAAATAAAAGCCCCGTATATTTCACCAACCAAGCTCAGTTTTTGCCTTTTCACTTCTGCCCTTTTACTTTTTTCGCCCGGAGTTCCAATGCAACAAAAACCCCTCAAAATTCTCGTATTCGGCGCTCACCCCGACGATTGTGACATCAAAGCAGGCGGGCTGGCCATTCTTTATGGTCAATTGGACCACACAGTACGCTTTGTTTCTGTAACCAATGGGGATGCCGGACATCACGAAATCGGGGGTGTTGAACTGGCACGCAAACGCAGAGCCGAAGCCCAATCGGCCGGTGCAGTTGCAGGCATCGAATATCACGTCTTTGACAACCATGACGGCGAACTGGAACCCACTCTTGAAAATCGCAAAAAAATCATTCGACACATTCGAAGCTTTGTACCCGATCTCATTCTTACCCATCGCCCCAACGATTACCACCCCGATCACCGCTATACATCCATTCTCGTACAAGATTCGGCCTACATGGTTACGGTGCCCAATATCTGCACCGACACCCCTGCGCTATCCTACAACCCCGTCATTGCCTATCTCAGTGACAACTTCCAAAAACCCAATCCTTTTTCTGCCGACATCGTGATTGGCATTGATGACGTTATCGAGAAAAAAATGGACATGTTGCACTGCCACGCCTCTCAAATGTACGAATGGTTGCCCTTCAATGCTGGCAAGTTGGATCAAGTTCCCCAAACACCCGCAGACAGACGCCAGTGGCTCGAACATCGCTTGGACCAATTTAAAAACACAGCAGACAAAAACCGCGACTTACTTATTCGCCTTTACGGCGAAGAACGCGGCAGCAAAATTCAGTTTGCCGAAGCTTTTGAAAGTTGCGAATACGGCAGCAAACTCACCCAAGACAATCTGCCGACATTGTTTCCTTTTTTTGATTAACGCATTCATCAAGCCG
>JBLHJX010000174.1:0-11156 GCA_047619225.1 Candidatus Latescibacterota bacterium | reverse complement strand
TTTGGTTTCGATAGGAAGGGGGCCAAAACCAAGAGAGAGGGTTGCCAATCCGATAAAACCACAGAGATACTTTGTCATACCTAACTTTCAAGCGGCATTATTTATTGGCAAATTCCTTGGCGTCGATATCATATTTTTTAAGTTTTTGATGAAAATTTTGCCAGGCGATTCCGGCCAATTTGGCGGCGTGGGTGATGTTGCCTTTGGTTTTTGTGAGCAGTTCGGCAATGTATTTCTGCTCAAAAACATCGCGGGCGTCTCGTAAGGGCAAATGCCCATAACTGTCGCCTGAACCGGGTGTTATGGATGTGCCACCATCTTGAAGTATAGGGGGCAGGTCTGTCAACTCGATGATGTCTGTGCGTGCTAAGGCTACGGCACGTTCTATGGCGTTTTCAAGCTCGCGTACATTGCCTGGCCAGTCGTGGCGCATAAGGGTATCTGCCACTTCTTCAGACAAGGTGTGTTGCCCACCGAATTTTTGTAAAAAGTGTGTAACGAGCATGGGAATGTCGTCGCGGCGATGTCGTAGCGGTGGCATTTGAATTTCGATGACATTGAGGCGGTAAAAGAGGTCTTCGCGAAAACGCCCTTCTTTGACTTCTTCGTAGAGTGTTCGGTTGGTGGCGGCAATCAGTCGCACATCGGTTTTTCTGGGTGTGGTGGCGCCGACGCGGATAAATTCTTTCTCTTGCAAGACGCGCAACATACGCACTTGGGCATTGAGGCTCATTTCTCCAATTTCATCAAGAAATAAGGTGCCCCCATCGGCCGCTTCAAAGACGCCAATTTTTAGACCTACTGCACCGGTGAACGATCCTTTTTCATGACCAAATAATTCGCTTTCGAGCAGTTCTTCGGGAATGGCCGCACAGTGGAGCGCATAGAGGCGTTTTTCGGCACGTGTGCCATTGTCGTGTATGGCGCGTGCGATGAGTTCTTTGCCTGTGCCTGTTTCGCCTGTGATGAGGATGGTGCTTTCATTGTGTGCGATGCGTTCAACAAGGTCATAGACTTCTTGCATGGCGGGGCTGGTGCCGACCATACCTTCAAAGTGACATGTTTCTGGGCGCTGTGATTTGACCATCCGCTCTTTGACCGATAGGATGGGAAAGTTCAATGCCTGCTGAATTTTGACATCGACTTCTTCGGGTGACGAGGGTTTTGTGAGGTAGTCGAAGGCACCTAATTTTGTGGCTTCAACGGCACTTGCAATGGTGCCGTGTGCGGTGAGCATAATAACGGTTTGCTCTGGGCGGACTTCTTTGATGCGACGCAGGGTTTCCATGCCATCCATTTCAGGCATGCGCACGTCTAAGAGCACCGCATCAAAGCTTTGGCCTTGGCAAAAGGAGATGGCGCGTTGCCCGGTGCTGGCAAGGGTGACATCATAATCACGCAATTCCAGGCCAATTTTCATGCTCTCTTGAAGGTTGGGTTCGTCATCCACAAGGAGTAGGTGTCTGTTTGGCATTTTAGGTTGCCTTTAAACGGTTTTGCCAGCTTTCTACAATTTCACGAAAGGTATCATCAAGCGATTTGGTGATGTCCCAATTTGGATAGTGAGTTTTCATTTTGCGCAGGTCACTATAATAACAAATGTGGTCACCCGATCGATTTTGATCGGAGTAGGTGTATGCCATCTTTTTTCCCGAATATTTGGTCGCCAATTCAAAGGCTTCTAAAATCGAGCAACTGTTGTTTTTACCGCCACCGAGGTTATAGACTTCACCCTGGTGTGGTGTTTGTGAAAAAGCCCACATAAACCGTGCCACATCATGCGAGTGGATGTTGTCGCGCACTTGTTTGCCTTTGTAACCAAAGACTGTGTATTCGCGTTCTTCTAGGTTGCATTTGATAAGATAGCTTAAGAATCCATGAAGTTCAACCCCGCTGTGATTGGGTCCTGTAAGACATCCGCCGCGCAAGCAACAGGTTGGCATGTTAAAATAGCGGCCATATTCTTGTACCATGACATCGGCTGCAACTTTGGAAGCACCAAAGAGCGAGTGCTTGGACTGGTCGATGGTAAAGGTTTCGGCAATGCCATGTTGATAGGTCGAGTCGTTATAATCCCAGCGTGTTTCTAATTCTTTAAGCGCAATATTATTGGGTGCATCACCATAGACTTTGTTGGTAGACATGTGGATGAAAGGTGATTCTGGGCATGCCTGGCGTGCGGCTTCGAGCATGTTGAGGGTGCCAACTGCGTTGACGTCGAAATCATCGTAAGGAATGCTTGCGGCCAAATCGTGTGAGGGTTGTGCGGCGGTGTGTACGATGACGTCGGGTTTGACACCTTTAAGCAAGTCTTGAACGCCCTGTCGGTCGCGAATGTCGCATTCGTGGTGGGTGAAATGGGCGAGTGTTTCAGACAAGCGTATTTGGTTCCAGCGCGTGTCGCCTTGAGGACCAAAAAAAGTGGCGCGTTGGTTGTTGTCTACACCGTGAATGGCATACCCTTGTTCGGCAAAAAAGAGGCACACTTCAGAGCCGATGAGGCCAGATGATCCGGTAACGAGAATTTTTTTCATGAAGGCTGATAAGACGCGAAACGTAAGACGTATAAGATGTGAGAAGATACCTCCCTTCCCCTCAAATCACGTAACGGCTTTTCTTTCTACGTCATCCTTTTAAAAGAGATTGGGATGGTAGACACTTTAAAAACGAAAACCCGGCCAACCTATGGGAGGTGGTCGGGCTTGAGGTTATCACACCTGTTTTTGGCTTTTAAAGGCTAAGTTTGGCAATGTTTTCGTGTACGTCGTCGGCAGAGTGTTTGAGTGCGGCAGTTTCTTGGGGTGTGAGGCCGATTTCGATGATGCTTTCGATGCCGTTTGCACCCAGTTTGACGGGGACGCCAACAAACACATCATTGAGACCATATTGTCCTGTAAGATAAGCGGCACAGGGTAATATGCGTTTTTTGTCGTGGGCAATGGCCGCGACCATTTCGGTTGCAGCAGAGGCAGGTGCATAATAGGCACTGCCCGTTTTGAGGTGACCGACAATTTCGGCACCGCCATCGCGGGTGCGTTTAACAAGGGCATCAATTGTGGCTTGATCGAGAAGTTCAGAGAGTGGAATGCCAGCGACGGAGGAATAACGTGGAAGGGGCACCATCGTATCACCATGACCGCCCAGCACAAATGCGGTCACATCTTCGACGGATACATCGAGGGTTTCGGCAATAAAAAAACGAAAACGGGCAGAATCAAGAATACCGGCCATCCCAACCACACGATGTGCAGGAAAACCGGTTTTTTTGAGTGCGACATAGGCCATAACATCGAGCGGGTTAGACACGACAATAACAATGGCATGGGGTGCAACACGTTGTAGATTTTCGCTCACCTTACCGACAATATCAGCATTGGTCGCCAGCAGATCGTCTCGGCTCATACCCGGTTTGCGGGCAATACCTGCGGTGATAACCACAAGATCAGAATCTGAAAGTGCGTTGGGATCGTTGGTTCCGATGATGCGGGTGTCAAATCGTTCGACAGGTGCAGATTCGGCCATGTCGAGACCTTTGCCCTGAGGGATGCCCTCTGCAACATCGAGCAAGACTACTTCACGTGCCAATTCCCGTTCGGCTATGCGTTGGGCTGTGGTTGCGCCCACGTTACCTGCACCAACAATACCAATTTTTTTCACGCGTTACTCCGCTTGGGCGTAGACGCTGACCTTTTTGCGCTGTTTATCGAGCTGCTCAAATTGGACAATGCCATCAACAAGTGAAAACAAGGTATCGTCTTTACCGCGCCCCACATTGTTACCTGGATGCACTTTGGTGCCACGTTGGCGAATAATAATGCTGCCTGCAGAAATGAGTTGGCCGCCAAAGGCTTTAACACCTAAGCGTTGCGACTGACTGTCGCGACCGTTTCTGGAACTACCCACACCTTTTTTATGAGCCATTTTAAAACTCCTAAGCTTCCAGCTTTCAGCTTTCAACCCCGTTATCTATCCACAAATGTTCTGTGTGGATGGGTGCCGATCGCTAATTGCTTGGTTATGCTGAGATTTTGTCGATTTGAATTTCAGTATAAGATTGACGATGTCCATTTCTGCGTCGATATCCTTTGCGACGTTTCATTTTGAACACAATAATCTTGCCTGCGCGACCGTGTCCAAGCACACTGGCTTCAACTGCAGCACCCTCTACTTTGGGTGTGCCAACACGGGTTTCGTCACCGCCACCGATGAGTAAAACGTTGTCAAAGGTGAGTTTTTCGCCTGCTTCAGAGCTCAGGCGAGAGACGCGAATGTGGTCGCCTTCTTGTACTTTGTATTGACTGCCAGCAACGTTAACGACTGCATACATGGGGAGAACCTCCCAAAAAAATATAAGAACCGGTGGAAAGAACGCTAAATTTAGATAAGTGAGGTATTTCTGTCAAGCTGGAACTTCATTTGTGATGTCTATTTTTCGTTTTCGCGAAAAGATACGGTACTCATCTTCGCTTAATTCAGGGTCGGCCTCAACATTGAGCCACACACGGGTTGATTTTCGGATGCGTTTGAGACGTTCTTTGCGGTTTTCGAGCAAATACTCGCCCAAATCGGGGTGTACTTGCACGGTAAGCCGTCTTTCAAGGGCAGACGCCCGAGATCGTTTGAGCCAGCGTTCAATACGGGCAACCACGGTATCTCGGCTGGCGACTCGCCCTGTGCCCAGGCAAGTCGGGCAAGGTTCGCTATAGGTAAACAAGAGACTGGGGCGCACACGCTGGCGCGTCATTTCCATGAGGCCAAACTCTGTGATATCAGAATAGCGAATTCTGGAGCGGTCCGGTCGAATGGCTTGTTTCATTTCGTTTTCGACCCGTCGCCTATCTTGGAGGGTATTCATGTCGATAAAGTCGATCACGATAATGCCCCCCATATCGCGCAATCGAAGTTGGCGGGCTACTTCTTTGGCGGCTTCAAGATTGGTTTTAAGCACGGTTTCATCTTGGTTAGAACGGCCCACATTGCGACCGCTGTTGACATCGACGGCTACCAGGGCTTCTGTGTGATCGATAACCAGATATCCGCCGCCTTTGAACCACGCTTTGCGTTCGGAGAGTTTTTCAATTTCTTGTTCAATACCAAAGGCATCAAATATGGGGCGTTTGTCGCGATGATATTCGACACATTTGCGCAATTGGGGTGAGGTGGTTTTGAGATACGATTGAATTTGTTTGTATTCGTGTTTAGAATCGACTACGAGGCGGTGGACATCGTCGGTGAAAAGATCACGAATCAGGCTGGATGTCATGCCCATTTCTTTGTGCAAGAGTTCGGGCTCGCTGCTTTTTTTAGCACGTCGTTGAATGCGGTTCCAGGTACCTAATAGATCTTTGAGATCGCGACCCAACTCGCGGTCGCCTTTGTTTTCGCCTTCGGTGCGTACAATGAGGCCAAAGCCATCGGGCTTGATACGTCTGGTAACGTCTTTGAGGCGGCGTTTTTCGTTCCAATTGTTGATTTTTCGAGAAACGCCAATTTTATCCCCATCGGGCACAAGCACCATAAATCGTCCAGCAAGTGAAGGCACGGCCGTAATGCGTGGGCCTTTGGTACTGATGGGTTCTTTCTTAATTTGAACGATGATGTCTTGGCCCTTTTGCAGTAATTCTTCAATAGGTACAAAAGATTTGCCCCGTGAGTTTTTTTGCACATCGACATCTTCAAGGGTCTCAGCGTCTAATTCGACCATAGAACCAGGTGAACCCGGCATGTCTGAAACGTGCAAAAATGCTGCTTTTTCGTGTCCTATGTCAATAAACGCGGCTTGCATACCGGGTAATACGGCACTCACAACGCCCTTGTATACGTCTCCAACCATGCGTTCTTTTTCGGCCCGTTCAACGAGTATTTCGGCTAATTTGCCATCCTCTAAGATGGCGATTCGGGACTCGTGAGAGGCCACGTTAATAATGATTTCGGTTTTCACAACCTTCCCTTCTACAAAATTTTTGGCATGCATGACCATGCCTAAATATCTGATAAATACATCATAAATTTTATACTTATTTGGTCTGAAACCGTGCAATAAGGACGGTTCTATTTATAAAGACAGGTCATATTGATTTATAACAAATGTACATACAAATTTAAGCGCATCGAAAGGGTCAAAAAATTATGCGCAGTCAACTTAAATAAACGTCATCGGATTGGATAACGCGGCAATGCGGGCGGGCGCAAGTTATGAGACAGGCTGTGCGGTGCTATATCTCTGTCCAAGCGTTAGTTATGGTTGAAAGTTAATAAAAAATAGGGGTTTGGACAAGTTGTTTTTAGGCTGAGCACACTGAAGAACACAAAATGCAAAGCAAAAAATCTTGTGCGATGAACAGCTTTCAGTCTCTTTTATCGTCATCCAAGAAAATTAATTTATGATTTGTTTCACTTGCTTATTTAGAAACGACCCTCCGTGGGAAGATGGTCATTTCTTCGACAATGGCGCGATTGTGTAGTTGTACCACCATGAGCGCAGCGGCAGCAACATCTTCGGGTTGGAGGGCGGCAGCACGTTTTTCAGCTGAGACAGGGTTGGGGCGATGGTCGAGAATGGGCGTGTCGACTTCCCCTGGATAGATACAGCAGGCTCGAATGCCATTTTCTCTAAATTCTGCATTGATCGATTGTGTGAGTGATGCCATCCCAAATTTAGAGGCACTATAAGCTGCTCCCCCAACAGTGCCTGCTTTTTTGCCGGCCATTGAGGCGATATTGATGATGACGCCATCGTTTTGTTTTTTCATTTGAGCTCGAACGGCTCGAAACGCATTAAATGCGCCCGTGAGATTGATGTTGATGACACGGTCCCAGTCTTCATCGGTTATATCGTCCAAGTTGCGGGCTTTGGTGTTGATGCCTGCGTTGTTGACCAATACATCTATGCGGTCAAAGGTCTCAAGGGTTTTTTTAACGAGTGCTTCGACTGAGTTACGGTCTGTGACGTCGGTGATTACAATTTGGGTGTTGGTATTGCCACATTGCTCAGCGGTTTCTTCAAGTGGCTCCATTCTACGGCCTGCAAGCACGAGGTTATAACCCGCATTTGCAAATGCAATTGCGATGCCTTGGCCGATGCCGGTACCTGCGCCTGTGATGATGGCGGTTTTAGACATCTTATATTCTCCTGGTCAATTGTCAGGTTGTGGGTTTATATGTGTATGGATAATTGCCCAAGATAGGGAAGAAAGTAGGAAGAAGAAAGAAGAAAGAAACATCCCAATATTTTGGAGACGTGACATCCTTCGCGTGTTTTTGTATATTGGGTTTAGGAGGATCTTTTATGATTGAAATGGATGATGCGATTCGCATTGTGCTGGAAAATACGCAGCTGATTGATACAACAACTGTGGATTTGATGGATGCGTTGGGTTATACGCTGGCCGAAGATGTTCGGTCAGATATTCATATGCCGCCGTTTGATAAGGCGACGATGGATGGTTATGCTTTACAAGGTGGTGATATTGCTTCTGCTTCGAGCAATACACCGGTTGTTCTGGATGTGATTGAAGAGATTCCTGCAGGTACTGTGCCACAAAAGGTTGTAGGGCAAGGACAGGCTTCGCGCATTATGACAGGTGCTCCCGTGCCTGATGGTGCTGATACAGTGATTATGGTGGAAGACACTGAATCAGAGGCCAATGGGCAAAAGGTGCGGGTATTGGATGTGACACAGGTGGGTGAGAATATTGCTCGGCTGGGTGAAGATGTGATGGTAGATCAGGTGGTGCTTGAAAAAGGCGCTTTGGTTCGGCCCCCTGAGATAGGGATTTTGGCGGCTGTGGGTGTGGTGAGGGTTCCCGTTTATCGCAAGCCTATTGTGGGGGTGATTGCTACGGGAAGTGAGGTTGTAGAACCGTCCCTTAAACCCCGGCCTGGACAGATTCGAAACAGCAATGGGTATTCGATGATGGCACAAGCGTTGCGTGCCAGTGCTCAGATAAAGTATTTGGGAATTGTAGAAGATGATGCGGAATCGCTCAAACGTGTGATTGGCGAGGGATTAGACACGTGTGATATTGTGATGTTGTCGGGGGGGGTGTCTGCGGGTGTTTATGATTTGGTACAAGATGCGATGCGTGATTTGGGCGTTGAGGTGTTGTTTGATCGCATTCGAATGAAACCGGGCAAACCTTTGACTTTTGGTGTGAAGGGTAAGAAATTGGTGTTTGGATTGCCTGGTAATCCGGTGTCGTCGGTGGTGGGTTTAGAATTGTTGGCTCGGCCTGCGATTCGTAAGATGCAGACCATGACAATGTGGCACCATGCGCAAGTCAAAACGGTTTTGAAAGCCGACTTTAGGCAGTCGCCTGGGCGTAAGCAATTTGTGCCCGCACACAGTGTACCTGGTGAACATGGGGTCTGGACGAGTGATTGGGTGGGACATCATGGGTCTGCTGATTTGTTTGCATTGGCTCGGGCAAATAGCTTGTTTGTGGTAGACGCCGAGGTTGAACATGTGCCTGCAGGCACGGCCTTGGATTTGATTTTATTGGAAGAATGGTAGGTTGTTATGAATAAGTTGACACATATTGGTGAAGATGGTGCGGTGAAGATGGTGGATGTGACCGAGAAAGCGGTGACAGATCGCGAAGCGATTGCAGGCGGGCGTATCACCATGCAAGCCGAGACGGTGCGTTTGATTGTAGAAGGCAAAACAGCCAAGGGCAATGTGTTAGAAACGGCTCGCATTGCGGGTATTATGGCTGCCAAACGCACTTGGGAAATCATTCCAATGTGCCACCTCATAGCACTTACGGGGATTGATTTGACATTTGAGGTAGGAGATACGCAAATTGATGCGCGTGCAGTTGTGCGTGTGCCAGACCGAACGGGTGTGGAGATGGAGGCATTAACGGCGATAAGTGTGGCATTGTTGACCATTTATGATATGTGTAAGGCCGTAGATCGTGGCATGGTGATAGACGATGTGTGTTTGTTGCGCAAAAGTGGTGGGCGTAGTGGGGTATACGTTCGCTCTGAATGAGGACTATTAGGTTTATGGAATGGTTTAATATTACTTGGATCTTTGGTATTGTTACATTGGCTTGTGCATTTTTCTTTTTGCAAGCGGTGGTGGATTATAACGGGCAACGAGGCCAAATTGTGCCCGCACTTAGCCAGGTTCGCGAAATTAAAAAACGCCATGCAGCGGAACTTGAAAAAGTAGATGTATCAATCAAAGAAGCAGAGGACCGGCTGGAAGTATTAAAGCAAGAGGAAGATGCGTTAACGGAAAAAATAAAAGAGATGGATACGGCATTAGAAGTGTATAAAAATGACGATTCTGACGATAGATAAAGCCCTTGACAAAGGCTATAGCGTTCTTTAAATTCGTCAATCGCAATAGGTTGTTACCCTTTTGGGTGCTGTTGTTATTATGGTTTTGGATGCGCCTATAGCTCAATTGGTAGAGCAACTGACTCTTAATCAGTAGGTTCGGGGTTCGATTCCCTGTGGGCGCACTTTTTTAGGTTGTGTTGAAGTTGATTCAAGGCCTCCCGTTCCGGTCTTCTATTTGTCCAGGTGAGTTGTCATTGACGCAGGGGTTTTGTTGCCAGAGTATTGGAGATGGTTTTATGGATCGTGAAGATATTCGGCTGGGTATTCGCAATATTAAAAATCTGCCGACGTTGCCTGTGATTGTCAGTCGGATTCTTGAAGTGGCTGATGATTCGGGATCGAGTGCCAATGAGTTGGCCGAACTTGTCGCACGCGATATGTCGGTGTCGGCAAAGGTGTTGAACTTGGCCAACTCGGCCTTTTATGGTTTTTCACGGCGTATTACCACCATACCTCAAGCTGTGGTGGTATTGGGGTTTGATACGGTGCGCAGTTTGGCTTTGAGTGTCTCGGTGTTTGCGGCCCTTAAAAATGATACCAATGAAGTAAGTTTTGATCGTGAAGCGTTTTGGATTCATTCGATTGGGTGTGGTACTGCATCGCGTTTGATTGCAAAAGAATTGAAATACCGAGATACCGGCACCTTCTTTGTTGCTGGTTTGTTGCATGATTTGGGTAAAGTCATTCTCGATACGCATTTTAGTGCGCAATATGCTGAAGTTGTTGCAGAGATGGTTGAAGAGGAACGCTCGGCACTCGATGCTGAGACGGATATTTTGGATATCGACCATGCCGAGGTTGGGGCTTGGTTGGCGGTTCGGTGGAAATTCCCCGAGATTTTGGTGACGCCCATTGCGGCACATCACAATTTGATGGCAGCAGAAGAAGAATTTCTCAAAGAAGCAGTGATTGTGCATTTGGCCAATATATTGACCAAACGCGCTGGCATTGGGTTGTGTTACGAGTCTACCATTCCAGAACCCAGCAGCGAAGTGGAAACAGAACTGAAGCTGTCTAAAGAGCAAATTGCCAAAATAGAGACGAGTTTGTTAGATGAACGCGACCAGATCAATGAATTTTTTAGTTATTTAAGTTGATGGGTATAAAGGTTGATAGGTGCCTGTTTTACTTGCTATTTGGCACCGTTTCTTACTATATTTCCTGTCGGGTTGATGCCCGGTAGGGATTTTTTTTACTGTACTTGAGGGTTGATGGTTATGATGAACGACGCAACCAAAGCGCAGAGGATGCAAGAAGAACTCACGCGTGCCGTCTCTCAGCGTGATTTGTACATCAAAGAGTTACATCGTACAACGCAGCGATTTGAAGAGAAAGTGCGTGAGTTGTCGGTGGTGCGTCGCATTGGTGAGACATTGAAGTATACGCGTGACCCTCGCAAAGTATTTGAAGTGATTATCGATACCATTATTGATGAAACAAGTGCAGAAAATTGTTCTTTGATGTTGCTCAATCGCGACACAAATGAATTGCATACACGGGCGGCTCGGGGACAAGAGGATACTGAGATTAGTTTTTATCATATTTCGTCGGGTACCCGATCTTTTAAGTTGGGAGAAGGGATTGCAGGTTGGGTGGCTCAATATGGTGAGCCCATTGCCATTCCCAATATTAATACGGCTGAGGTGGTGCGTTTGTTTCCCGAGTTGGATGCGACCGGCAATCCGGTTGTTATTCCCGAATTGCCTGATGTGCCAAAGTTTGTGAGTGGTACGGCGCGTTCTATTGGGTCCATGTTGTGTATGCCCCTTGTGATTGACAATGAGGTTGTGGGTGTGGTGAACATGAGC
>JBLHJX010000173.1:0-11175 GCA_047619225.1 Candidatus Latescibacterota bacterium | reverse complement strand
TCTACCAGGCCAACTGCGCGAAGCAGGCTATCGCACCCACCTCTCTGGCAAAGCCCACTGGGGACCACCAGCCACCGAATTGGGTTTCGACACCGCCGATTGGGCAGACAGCCCCATCTCTGGCGTTGAAAACGACTACCAAACCTACCTACGCGAAAATGGCGCCCCCTTCCACCGCGCCTCCGATGCCCACGGCATGTACAGCAACGGCTTTCCTGGCCGGCCTTGGCACTTAGACGACCACTTACACTTCACCAATTGGGCCACACAAAAAGGCCTCGAATTTATCGACGCCCAAAGCAAAGACCAACCCTGGTTCTTAGCCGTCAATTACATTCACCCCCACCAACCCGTCACACCCCCCGCGTTCTATTTCGACAAATATATGAATATGGAATTGCCCGAACCCTTTGTAGGCGAATGGGCACGCGTCTTTGATGGCCCCGTGCGCGGTCTCCAACCCGAGTGCTGGCGATTGTGTCTCGACGCCCCCGTCATGAAAGCCACACGTGCAGGTTATTACGGCTGTATCGAACACGTTGACCATCAGATTGCCCGCCTCGTCAGCGGTCGCGTATTACCCGATAATACCATTGTCGTCTTCGCTTCAGACCACGGCGAAATGCTCGGTGATCACCAATGGCTGCGCAAACGCAACCCCTTCGAACCCTCAGCACGTGTGCCCCTCCTCATGAAATTCCCCGAAAGCATGGGCCTTCCCCAACAGCAAGTCCTCAATCACCCAGTCGAACTCATGGACATTATGCCTACCTTACTCGACGCCGCAGGTGCCACCATTCCCGACACAGTAGACGGCCAAAGTGTCCTGCCCATCATTCGCGATCCACAATCTGCTTGGCGCGATTACGTACACGGTGAATGCGCCAACGTCCCCAGTTCCAACAGTGGCATGCAATACCTCACCAACGGCAAACTCAAATACATTTGGTTACCCGGTCAAGATCGCGAACTGTTCTTTGATCTCGAAAACGACCCCAATGAATTAACCGATCTCTCCACCACTCCCACCTGGGCAACTGAAATCGCCCAATGGCGTCAACGCTTGATAGAAGAACTCGCCGACCGTCCCGAAGGTTTTACAGATGGTCAACAACTCATCAAGCAAGACGGTCCAACCACAGGCACCCTCCCCGTTTGGGAACAATACAGCGCATAAAAAATGCCGAGGACTGAATACCATTCTCAGTCCTCGGCTTACTTTCCAACCTCTCTCATAATACACCAAATAGACACAACCGATTAACCCAACATATAGGTTCTCCACTCCCTGTTCCCTATTCCCTGCCTCCTACTTTCGCCTCTGACGTTCTCCGTCTCCTGTCTCCTACCCCATCTTCGGCAAATCCTTACGTTCTTCCCTGACCGCAATCGCTTCGCGGCTCAACCGCGAATGCGGTGCTTCCCCTTTCAAAATACGCTCGAAGTCATCCGCAATCACTTCTGCCACCATCAAATTGGCATCGCGTGTACGCCCTGCAATATGCGGCGTATGAACCACATTGGGCCGATTGCGCAACAAATCATCCTCAGGCAAAGGCTCCACGTCATACACATCAAACGCCCCCATCAATTCATCGGCATAAATACGTTCCCGTAACGCCGCCATATCCACAGCATGAGCACGTGTCGTAATCACCACCAATGCCCCTTTTTTTAACCGTCCAATACGCTCCCGTGACAAAATTTTCTCTGCCGAGGGTGTGGGCGGAATCGTCACAAACACCACATCACAGGCATCTACCAAATCATCCATCTCAACAGATTCAACACCCAATTCATCCAACTTCTCTTTCGAAATAAACGGGTCATACCCCAACACCCGCGACCCCAGCGCCCGACACCACAAAGCCACACGCCCCCCAATTTGCCCCAACCCCATCACCCCCACCGTCTTAGTGCCCAATGTACCATTCACAAAATTAGGATTGTCACAAAATTGCGCATATTTATAATTCCACAACCGTTCACCCGCCGCCATCCTCTTATGCCACTGCGGAATCATCCGCAAAGCATTCAATGCCAACGTCAACGTACATTCGGCAACCGATGGCGCCCAAGCCCGTGTGGCATCCACAATTGAAATACCGCGCTCAAACATCAAATCCACAGGCATATTGCGATGCCCCCCAATATCCAACACCCCACCCACCGCCTTCAAATTGGGCGCACCCGCCACACAAGCCTCACTCAATTTCCCACCAAACATTGCAATCGCTGTCACATCCGACAAACGAGTCACCTCACTTATGGGTGTACCCCGCTCCACATCCACCACCCGCGTTTCACCAATCGCATTCAGCCGCGCCATCAACGCCTCAGCCACAAAAGGCCACGACCGCTCCAAATTTGAATTGCGCGCAAACAAAATCGTACCAGACATAGCCCAATCCCTCCATTCATGAATGAACATCTAAAATGCACATAATAATAAGCCCATCACACCCCATCCCACAAGCACAACCCAAACCGCCACATAACAGTTGTTATCCAAATCAAAATACCGTATCATGAGACCCACATTTATACAGAAACCCATCAATCAAAACCATCAAGATTTTCCGCACCCTTCCGTCCAGCTACCCCCTCCACAAAAACACCAATGGTAGCAGGTCACCACCCCCCATGCACCCCCTGAGGGTATTTGCGGAAAATCAGCCCTCCCGGCACCTGAGGGACGGCATTTTTTGCTTACTTTTTGTTGCTGTTGACAAAAAGTAAGTCGCCGAAGGCACCCCATGAACATCGATCCAAAACAACGCGTAGAAAAACTCAAACGCGCCACCCCCACCCGCAAACCCGACCAAGGCCCAGACAACCGAGTCCCCCCCGGTCAGTACCTCACCGAAAAATTCCCAGTCCTCACCCACGGCCCCACACCCAAAGTCAACCTCACCCGCTGGCAATTCCGCGTATACGGCCTCGTCGCCGAAGATATGGCCTGGACCTATGAAGAATTCATGGCACTCCCCCAACAGGAACTCACCACCGACTTCCACTGCGTCACCCGCTGGAGCCAGCTCGACAACACCTGGACAGGCGTCCCCATCACCGAACTCATCAAACATATCGGCATCCAACGCGAAGCCCAATACGTCATGGTTCACGCCTATGGCGGTTACACCACAAATCTACCCTTAGTAGATCTGCTCAGTGACGACGTCATCTTCGCACACAGCCGCGATGGCGAGCCTCTTTCAGCCGAACACGGTTGGCCCCTGCGCCTCATCGTCCCCAAACTCTATGCCTGGAAAAGCGCCAAATGGATCAACGGCCTCGAATTTATGGCACACGATAGCAAAGGTTTTTGGGAAGGCTACGGCTACCACAACCACGGCGACCCCTGGACCGAAGAACGATTCAGCTAAGTTTTCATCTTTCATCTTTCATCTTTCATCTTTCATCTTTCATCTTTCATCTTTCATCTTTCTTCTTTCTTTTGCCTATGGATGTTTTCCTTCGCCTCGTCAAATATGTGCGCCCCTATTGGGTACGCGTCACCATTGGCATAGCGTGCACACTGGTCATTGTTGGCCTTGAAGCCGTACAACCCTTGCTGATGCGCCATGTCATCGACCACGTCCTCACGCCCTACTTTGATGGCGGGCAATACATCGGCAACACTCTATCTGACTTCCAACGCCAAGCCGATTTAGAAACCCTCCAACTTCTCGCGTTAGGTTTGTTCGGCGTTTATTTGCTTCGCACCGTTTTTAGTTTTCTCAATCGGTACCTGCTCTCCCTTACAGGGCAAGATATTTTGCTGAACTTACGCATTGAAGTTTACGATCACCTGCAACACCTCTCATTGCGTTTCTACAACGACCGCAGCACAGGAGAACTCATGTCGCGTGTCACCGGCGACGTAGAATCACTCCAAAACACAGTGACCGACACCATTGAACGCGTCTTAGTCAACATAACCACCATTCTCATTTTTGGTGGTATTTTATTTGGCCTCAGCTGGAAGCTCGCCCTCATCGTTCTGGCACCCTTGCCTGTATACAGCATCTTGATCATAGGATACAATCGCAAGATTCGCCCTTATTATACAATGGCCAGAGAACGCGTTGCCGACATCAGTGCCCTCTTGCAAGACAACATTTCAGGCATTCGTGTTATCCAATGTTTTGCCCGAGAAAACCACGAACTCGCACGTTTCACAGAAAAATGTCAGGATTTTTGGAACGTCAGCGTTCGCGTCATCAAAATACGCGTTGCCTTTTTCCCCTTTGCCCGGCTGATCATATCCTTAGGCCCCTTACTCATCTTGTATTACGGTGGTATTCAGGTCATGACAGGGGTTCTAACCATTGGCACCCTCTTTGCCTTCCAAAGCTATTTGTGGCGCTTCTACGGCCCCGTCGAAAGCCTCACCCGCATCAACGACACCATCGTGAGAGCTGCAGCCTCTGCCAGGCGTGTCTTTGAAGTTCTCGACACCAAATCCGACATTCAAGACATTCCCAATCCACATATTTTGGGTCGCCTAAATGGTCACGTCAAATTTCAAAACGTCTCCTTTGCTTACGAAAACGGCCCGCCTGTCTTAAACAATATCACCCTCACAGCAGAACCCGGTCAACTCATTGGTCTGGTTGGCCCCAGTGGCGCAGGCAAAACCACCATCATCAACCTCATCTGCCGCTTTTATGACCCAGACACCGGCGACATTTTAGTGGATGGCCAAGATGTGAAAGACGTGCAAATCAGATCCTTACGCAGTCAAATCGGCATGGTACTTCAAGAACCTTTTCTCTTTAACGGTACCGTGCGCGAAAATATCGCCTATGGCAAACTCAACGCCACAGAAGAAGATGTCATCCAAGCAGCCATCATGGCCAACGCACACGACTTTATCTGTGGTTTTTCAGACGCGTATGACACCCGAATCGGAGAACGCGGTGTGAGACTTTCAGGCGGCGAAAAACAACGCATTTCCATTGCGCGTGCCATCTTAAACGATCCCCGCATCCTCATTCTCGATGAAGCCACCTCCTCAGTAGACACCGAAACCGAACTCCTCATCCAAAACGCCTTAGAGCGCCTCATGGCAGGCCGAACCACATTTGCCATTGCACACAGACTGTCTACCGTTCGACGTGCCGATTGCCTTTATGTAATTGATCACGGCGAAGTCATTGAGTCAGGCACACATACTGCCCTATTGGCCCAAAAAGGCTTGTATGCCCGATTATGTGACATGCAATTTGCACTTGAAGACAACGAATGACACACCAAGAATAATAGTAATCGAACAGAATAGATGATGCGTTTTCACCTACCAAATCACCAGAACAAACATAATTTTTGATGGTGTCGATTAAATAATAAACAAATAATACTGCTTCACTACTATAATAGACCATAACAATTACCCCATTAATCTTCCCCTTTTCCAAAGGGGATACAGGGGATTCTATGATTGCTGAACGATTACTTGACCCAAATACCATCCACATCACACAAAATGAAAATGACATCATTCTCACCATAGAGGGTCAGCCACAGCACATTGACCAAATCGTGCGGTGTTTTCCTTTTTCCACACCCAATCAATGGATCAGCTTTCGAAAGTTAGATGGTTCAGAAATGGGTCTTTTAAAAACAATTGACGAACTCAATGATGAATCACGCCGCGTCGTTGAAACACGCTTAAAAGACCGATACCACATTCCCACCATTTTGAGAATTGAACAAATTGAAAATCTCTCACACGGTACCCAATGGCAAGTCGAAACAGATGAAGGTTTACAAATAATTTCTGTACGCGGAGAGCGTAGCATAGACACCAGTCAATTTCCCAAAATTGTATTAACCGATGCAACAACACGACAACGCTTTATCATACCCAATTACACAACCCTTGACCGCCCAAGCCAGCAACTGGCACGGGCGCATTCAGCCATAGGCTCACGAGGGCGAGGCGGTCGTGGACATCGCATGCATTAAACATAATACCCATTAAAAAAGGCCAGTTGCGTTTAGCAACTGGCCTTTTTTTGTCAAAAAAATATGTCTATTCAGGTTTGTCCAACAAGTTATTCGACGCGTTTTGAATTTCATCTGAAAACGCCACAGTTTCTTCTTCATAGGTCGAAAAAGGATCACCAAAGCCCAAGTGGTATTCATTTTCCAAATACACAGAATCCCAATCCACAATATACCGCACCCTATTTTTTGACAAGGTGCGCACAACAGCCGCACGTGCTTTGGCCCGTGTATCTTGGGGGGGGGTTATAGACGCTGTTTCAATCTGCTCATCTGTTAACACCCGTTGCATCGAACCTTGCTTCACCAAATCATAATACAATCCCCGATTGGGATCAATGTTGTGGTACTCCAAATCTAAGCTCTGCAACCACGGATCATCCCAACCCAAATTTTCAGATTCTCGAAACGACTCCAACAACCACTTCTTAGCCACCCAATCCAGCCGATCAACCAGCAGCATCGGGTCGGTCTCCAAATCATCTAAGGTGCGTTCCCACTCTCGCAACACCCAATCAGATTCTTCGTCCATACCTTTCAAGTGGCGTTGCGCCAAATCCAAATAGGATCGCTGCACATCAATAGCAGAAACCGTTTTGCCATTGTGGCGGCCTAAAATCCATTTGTGATCTGGGTCGCGTGAAATCTCTTTCAATGCCCAAACCGGGTCACCCAACCCCATATCCTGCGGAAAAATCTTGCGTTCCAATAAATTCAACACCAATGCCGTCGTGCCAATTTTTAACGCATTGGCATATTCCGACATATTCGTATCACCCATCAACAAATGCAACCGGCGATACTTGCTGTGATCGGCTAAGGGTTCATCGCGTGTGTTAATAATGGCCCGTGAAAATTGAATCCATTGATAAATCTCAGTCACAATGTGATCAGCACGTTGTGAAATTTGATATGTGACGGGGTCCTCACGGTCAACTTCATCTCGCTCGTCACGCCCATAATAATAGAAACTATCGTCATAACTGCCAACACGACCTGCCCCACTGAAAATTTGTCGCGTCACCAAAAACGGCAACAATGCGGGAATGACAACTGTAGAGAAGGGCACATTGCGACGAATCAGATAATTTTCATGGCAGCCAAATGTCGCACCCGTATAGTGGTCAACATTGTTCTTCAAAAACGACGCTTCTTTGCCAAGCCCCAACGTTTGTAAGGCCCGATTGAGAATAAAATCACCCGCTTTATCTGCTGCCAACACGTCCCAAAGCCCCATGCATTCTGGGGTGGCATATTCCAAATGCCCCATATCAATGTAAATACGCCCCGCATTAAACAAGAAACCGCCATTGCCTGGCGGTTCATCTCGGCCGCGATAATGAATGTCGACAATGCCAATCTGGTCTGCATGAAAAATATGATCTTTCACCTTCACAGAAATGGCGTCGGGGCTCACAAAACCTTCGTGCTCAGGAGCCAAACATCCATACTCGGTCTCAAGACCAAAAATGCGGTCTTTCATAACACATCCTTACTATTTTTTGAAAGAGTCAAGCACAGGGGCAAGTTCATCGTCTGTCAACAGACGATATTTGGGTTTGCCCGAGAGAGAGCGCTGCAATACCACAGCTTCAACATCCAAATCTTGCAATTCACGTTTTAAAATATCGTTGAGATCCACATCGACAGCAAGTGCGTCTAAGTCTGAATCTTCAGAAGGTATTTCTTCAAGTTTCCCGACCCACCTTCCAATGGCCCATGCCTGAAGGGCTTTAGACAATGCATCTGTCAAAGACAGTTTTGTTACATCATCCACATCTAATCTTTGTTCCATCAGGTGATCTGCGTCTGGAATACCGCCCAAAGTACAAAAATCTTCATACCGGAAAAATGCACCATCATAATCAACAATATAAAAAGTATGAGCACTCGCTTCACCATCCAACTCTGCCAACATAACCCGCGCCAAAAAAGGGGATCGCACCACATCATCAAAACCCGCCTTAATGGCAGGCCCCAAACCAAAATAAACAATTTGGCGCAAAGTGACATCTTCTTCAGAATAATTAAACCCAATAGAGTGTGCCATATCAATGGCCGCCTGACGGAGCTTTTCAATGTCCGTTGAATGGCCCACAGCACCCAATCCAATACGATCATAAACTTCAAATAATTTTTGCTGGCTGCGGCTTAATGTGAGTAAGAGAATACCATCTTCATATCCCACACCCACCACCGGGCTGCCTGCCCGAATTTGATCTTCAATATAATCTCGCCGATTGGCAACACCTTCTGCCCAGCGATAAGGTTCATCCGATAACATCATGCGCCCGGCCCTCCATCCACATACTCTGCGTGCAATGCGCGTAAGGTTTCTGTTTCAATATCTTCAAGCCCAGAAGCCGTAATGATCTTAACCGTCGGAAATATATCTGCAACGCGCTCATAGCGTCCTGTGGCCGAATCATATTCACCTGCCGTGTCCAAAAGCCGCATCGCCATACCCACCGCTTCATCACGCGCCATATCTGCAAACTTGTGGTCACCCCACCGATCCTGGTAATACATCACACCCCGAATGCCCGGCGAACCTGAACCCGTTGTGGTAAAGTCTGTGGTCTCAAATTGGGCACCCAAAGCATCATAAAAATAAATTTTACCACATGCGTCTTTGCGATCAAATGTGGCAAAAATTGGAATCACTGCGCCAATGCCCTGAATGGCCATTGGAATATTGTCTTTGATCAGCAACGACAAACGGCGCAGTTTGGCATTCAAACTCATTTCTTGGAGTTGGCGGCGGCGATAATATTGAAACGAATGTTCCAAAACACGGGCAATCTCAAAAGCCACGGCAGGCGATCCTGAAATGGCCATCACCGAATACGCATCCAAATTAATCACTTTATCGGCACGGTCATAAAGTACCATATTGCCCGCTGTTGCACGACGATCACCCGCAATCAACACCCCATCGCGATAACGGATTGCCAAAATCGTTGTCCCTTCGGTTGGGTGAAATGGCAAATCACCACGCGAACCCGAAGCGACCACACCTTCCCCAGGAAAACGATACCCATCTCTACGCAATAAGTCTACAAAATCGCCACCATCACTCATATGCTATTCACCTGTTCGCTGACGATATCGCCGCGCCTGATTGGGGTCTACACGACGCATCCGCTTAAGCAAATCACGGGTATCGGGCCGTTCTACCTTTGGGCGAGAAGGCCCGCCACTATCGCCATCATCACCTGGCCCACGTTCAATCGGGTCAGAAGGGCGTGTATTACGTTCAAATTCTATCCAATTCTGCATAACATCAACCTCCTAAGGATGATTTTTTCTATGATTGACTGGCATCAATCGCCTGCAATGCATCCAGAAATTCGGCCAATGTTCCCGAATTATCTAATGCCTGATTATAGTGACGAACACACTCAGAATCAACCAATCTTTTCATGTCTATCGCATGATCTTTGTTATTTTCTTTCAATACAATGCGATCCCAGTTGATCGATGCCACATGGGAGCCAAATTTCTCTAAACATCGACCGCGAAAATAGGCACGTGTCCCCGTCGGCGGTTCTGACATAGCGGCTGCAATTTCATCATCCCCCACCACGCGCACCATTTGGCCTTGAGATTCTAACAAATAATAAAGCCCGGCTTCACGATCTACATTGTGATATTCTAAATCTTGGCTTTGCATCCAAAATACATCGTCTGGATTCTCCCAAGACAAGTTTTCTGCCTCGCAAAAACTATCCACCAACCACTTCTTTGTCACCCAATCACACGTGCCTACCAAATCCATTGGATTTTGAGCCAATTTACCCAACACATCTTCCCAAGCACCCAACACCCAATCAGTTTCCTTATCTCGGCCTGCAAATTCAGCACGCGCTTTTTCCAAATACGCATCTTGAATCTCAACCGCAGACACCAAACGCCCACCTTCTTGCTCCACCAACCACTGATAAGTCTGATCGCGTGCCACATTTTTCATGGCCGAGATCGAATCTTTTAATTTGTATTGAGGCAACGCATTGGCCTCAATAAGATCTGCAACCAAAACAGTCGTGCCCACCTTGAGGGCCGTGATATACTCCGACATATTCGCATCACCCACAATCACATGGAGTCTGCGATATTTTTCTGGGTCCGCGTGGGGTTCATCGCGCGTGTTAACCATTGGGCGCTTGTGCATCGTGTCAACACTGGCAATGACTTCAAAAAATTCTGCCCGCTGGCTCAATTGATACAAAGGTGCCTTGTCTTCACGCTCCACACCCACCTTGCCAGCACCTGCAAAAATTTGGCGCGTTGCAAAAAAAGGCAACAAACCATCCACAATACGCTCAAACGGTACAGACCGATCCATTAAATAATTTTCATGACATCCATAGCTGTGCCCCTCAAAGTCTGTATTGTTTTTATACATTTTCACCGTGCCCACTTTCAAGCTCTCGGTTCTGCGCTGGGCACAAATATCTACAATACGTTCACCCGCTTTGTCTTGGGCAACCAATTCAAAAAGGCTTAAACATTCGCCCGTTGAAAATTCTGGATGGGTATGATCGTTATAAAACCGCGCACCATTAAAAATAATCAGATCACTTTTGAGTTCTTTAAATGGAATCTTGCGTTTGCGGTCTTGCTGCAAATGAACCTTTTCATCTAAATCGTTCAACAAATTCTTAACTTCAAACCCCCGCTCATCTTTGCGAGGGTTTTCAAGCTGGTAATCCCACAGAGGAACAAATTCCCCTTGTTGATAACACCGAATCAACTCCATCGATTCTTCGACCACGTCTATCTTCTCGGCCCCATCAATGGTAATGCCATACTCGGTTTCTAACCCAAACAATCGTTCCATAAACCCTCTAAGGTGAGGCGCAAAAGGCAGGGGTAGCAAAAGTGCCACCCGTTCACTCCAGCTTGTTGATGACTTGTCATTTTCTGTTTGCCGTTTGCCAATTCACTGTTTTATACCACACCCGTCCGGCTCACGCGCCGCGTGCGCTCAGGACGAATAGGCGCAACCCTCACCACATTTTCAGGATCGTAATCAAGCAACTTCAACCAATCCTCAGAATTGTCAGATGGCGGAAAAATCTCGTTTTCAGCAAACTCTGTTTCCACAGCCAAAAACATATCATCAAATCCAATGCCTTCTTCCATGCCCGAGGCAATCGACCGCTT
>JBLHJX010000172.1:0-11182 GCA_047619225.1 Candidatus Latescibacterota bacterium | reverse complement strand
AAATTTTAGAGAACTTCGACTTAGACGCCATTGCCGAAGACAACTTAGACAGCCTCTATCGCCGACAAATGATCAACCAAGCCATGCAAACAAATGGCGTCTCGTGGGCACACAACCCAGGTTTTGACCCCAACAAAAAAAATCTGGGACAATATTTGTCTTAAAGGGAACCCAAAATGTCCAACAACACCCCCTTCGTAATCGATAAAAACTTAGGCCAAAATATGGTGCCTGTACCAGGCGACCTCTCAGAAACCAATGCCGACGGTGAAGCCATCGTGCCCTTAACCCAGGAACAAAAATACACCTTCGACACACGCGGCTGGTTATTGGTCCCAGGCGTTCTTTCCGACACAGAAATTGAAGACATGCGCGAATACGCCCTCCGCGTCAAACACAATCCCGACTCTTTACCCGAACACCAACAATCCTACATTGCAGGCCCCCTTCAAAAATTAATCGACCACCCCATCGTCGTCGGCTTCTTAAACGAATTCCTCTCTTTCCCACACCTCAACAGCCCAGAAGGCTACGGCTTTCGAATGGAATCCGGCAGCATTCGATACCGCTCCGTAACCACCGGCGAAGTCGGCGATTTCAAACCCCACAACGGCAACGGCCTCTTTCGCTTCGCCGTCGACTCCCACCACTACCAATGTATCCCAGGCAAAGCCTACAGCGGTCTCACCCGCGTCGTTTGGGAACTCAACCCCGTACAAAAAGGCAAAGGCGGCACCCTCGTCATCTCCGGCAGCCACAAATCCGTCTACGAAGCCCCCGAAGCCACCCAAGACAAAGACTCACCCCTGTGGGATACTTACGAATGCCCCGCAGGTTCCGTCCTCTTCTTCACCGAAGCCATCACCCACAGCGCAACCCCCTGGACCGACGAAGAAACCGACCGAATCGCCATCTTCAACCTCTACAACGCCGTCAGCAGCAAATGGGGCACCTACGAACCCCACCCCCAACTGCTCGCCGAAATGCCCCCCAAACGTCAATCCCTATTCCGCCCCGTTCACGTCTCCAACAACCGAGTAGGCGCCGCCCACTACCACGGCAGCAACTTAGAACAAGCTCGCGCCACCTAAGCCCCGAACCACCCAGCACAGCGCACGATTCCCGCTGGCACATTACTTCTATTACCTCTTCATCTCGTAGGCCACTGAATCTCGTGCATCCCCAAAAATTATTTGCGCTGTGCAGCCCCCCGGCACTTGAGGGGCGGCCTTTTTTGCTTACTTTTTTTGGCTGCTGAAAAAAAGTAAGTCGCCGAAGGCAAACATAAAAAAATAAATTAGATTTGAAACTCAATCCACCAACCCAAAACAACCCTCTCTAATTTTTAAGGTAACCTCCTATGCCCAACCAACCCAACATCCTCTTCCTCTTCCCCGACCAACTCCGCCACGACTGGATATCCGGCACCCCCCAAATCCCCGTCCGCACCCCCAACCTCGACCGTCTCCGCGCCCGAGGCACCACCTTCACCAAAACCATCGTCCCCTCCCCCCTGTGCGCGCCCTGCCGCGCCGCCCTCGCCCTCGGCGTCGAATACCAAAACAGCCCCGTCCCAAGCAACGAACAAAACGTCCCCTTAAACGCCCCCACTTTCTACCGCCTCCTACGCGACGCCGGTTACCACACAATGGGCTGCGGCAAATTCGACCTCAACAAAGGCGACTGCACCTCCCGAAAACCCGCCTGGGGCCTCGACGGAAAACTCAACTTAGAAGCCTGGGGTTTCTCAGACGGCATCAACAACGAAGGTAAAATGGACGGCGCAAACAGCGGCCGAGAAAATCCCCAAGGTCCCTACCTACAATTCTTAGAAAATCGCGGCCTGCGCCAAACCCACCTCGACGACTTTTCTGCCCGAATCAAAACCTCTTCCTTCCCAACCCCCCTACCCGACGACGCCTATTGCGACAACTGGATTGGCCAAAATGGCTTGGACCTCATCCACGCCGTCCCCACCAACAAACCCTGGTTCCTCCAAGTCAACTACAACGGCCCTCACAACCCGTGGGACATTACCGAATCCATGAAATCTTTGTACAAAGACGCCCAGTTCCCAAACCCCAATGCAAACAACGACATTGATTCTGAAGTCCACCAAGACGTGCGCCGCAACTATTCCGCAATGGTCGAAAACATCGACCGTTGGACCGGCCTTTTCTTAGACAAACTCACTGAACGCGGCGAGCTCGAAAACACAATCATCGTCTTCTCCTCCGACCACGGCGAAATGCTCGGCGACCAAAACCTCTGGGGCAAAACCCAACCCTACCATCCCTCCGTCAGCGTGCCCTTGGTCATTGCCGGTCCAAACATCAAACACGCCCAAGCAAACAATCCCACCACAATCCTCGACCTACCCGCCACCTTCTTAGACTACGCCAACGCCCCCATTCCCGACACAATGGACAGCCGTTCCTTGCGCCCCTTTTTAGAAGGCCAAACCAATACCCACCGCGAAGTCGTTTTATCCAGCTTGCGCAACTGGCGAATGGTCTACGACGGACGCTTTAAATACGTAGAAGGCTTTCTCGACACCCCCCAATTCTACGACTTAGAAACCGACCCCCTCGAAAACCACAACCTCGCCACAGACCCAAATACAGCCGAACAACGCGACCGATTAAAAACTCATTTGCAAACCCAATAAATCTATGTTTCTGAAAACATAAAATTCAAATAATACAATACTTCTTATAAATAAAGGGAATTACATAAATAAAAGCTAAGTAATACAAAGTATATTCTATAAATTTCAGCCTTTCCCCATCCCTACTTCTGACTTAGTCTTTCTCAACTGTGATGCTATGGGTTCTCTTGCGTTTTTCTCGCATGACACTATGCGCTTCAGCTGATCCATCATGGCGTGTGCCAAACCACTGGTCGAATGGCACTTCGGGGTTGCCGTAATTGCACTCAAAGTACCGGTGATGCAACTGATGGAAGTAATTGCCTGCCGCCACGGTGGTATTGCCCTTGATGACTACCCTTTCGAAACCGACGTGACCCTGAGCAGGCGAAAATGCGGCATGTTGCCCGATCATGAGCATGTGAATCGGATGGGAAGGCACAATCCAAAAGATCAGGGCACCGCTAAAGTAAAGGATGTGTTCGATGGGGTGCATAGAAAGACCTGACCACGGTCCAATGTTGATGTTCTTGTGATGCAGATAATGAGCCGCTTTGTAAAGGGGTGGCCAGTGCGTGATTCGGTGTATCCAATAAAAATGTAATTGTCGAAACATCACAATGCTAACGAGCACAACCCCAAAGTAGACCGGTTCTTCGCGCGGATCGATATAGGGCAACAGGTCATTTGCATAAGCCCACATCATCACGACCTCATAAACCGTCCAGATGATCCCACCACTAACGCAACTCCAAAAGACGTTGTCACGCAGTTGGCTCCCCCCAAGGAATTTGCGATGCCCCGTCGCCAGCCAGTCTGAAGTATATTTGTAACGCATCCCCTGTTTTTTCTGTGACCACAATTGCACATGCCAAGCACTTACAATTGCAACCAACATGATTTCGTTGCGCACAAACATTTCAAGTATCCAGTCCCACTGAAACGTAACACATCGCGAAAGTGCTGGCTGAAAGTAGAGCCAGGTTGCGGTGGCGATTGTCATGTAGATCAGATTATAGGGGAACAGGTAGCCATATAACCACTTGATGCTTGCCAAAGGACGGGGTGGCCAAGCGAAAAACGGATTGGACGGTGCGGTTCCTCTCGGTGGTTGCCAGAACCCCCGATGATCTCGCGGAAAGTCATCATCGATCTTTTCCTGAATGCTATCAGCCATATTTTTTAACGCTCCCTTTCAAGATTCTGCAAGATGTCAAACAGCATCTGCCTTCCCGCCCAAAGTAAAACATCGTGGTTGTTATGTCAATTGGAGAGTCAGCACTAGGTGGGTATGGCTCGTTGGCATCGAAGTTTTAGGCGCCAGCCTGTTGTTCGAAAAACCTGACGTTCCCGAAATCGAGTTGCAAGATTTACTTCCCAAAATAATGGCCGTATGATTTGACAAACAAAACGTTTATTAGAATATTGAAGAGAATGGGGCTAAAACACCCATTCTTTTTTTTATTTGCGACATGCCATACAGACGAAGTTTAGAGGCTACCCCACATGCCGCCCAAATGATGAATTCACAAATAAAACCACAAATAAAAGTGTTGGTTGATTTCGGAAAATGTACAGCTATTCAGCGCATAGTTCAAGTCGAATATAAAAAGCAGCCCAACCACCCAAAACTGCAATTTCGCTTAACAGCGTGCTACGCTCGACCAAAAGGGCAGTGAAAGATAGGTTGACAGATTGCAAAAAACACTAATTCTTTTCACAAGCACGGCCCCTTCGGCTTGCTGAAAATGCTCATCTGCCGTTCGTGTTTCAGTCAAACCACGACCCTCCATAATAACAATTGAGGAAAAAATATGACAGACGACAAAACACCGACACAAAATAATGAGACGCAGGCACAGCGCCCCAACATTCTTCTCATCACACTCGACGACATGGGCCCAACAGCCGGATGCTGGGGCGATCATACCGTACCAACGCCAAACATAGACCGGCTGGCGGCAGAGGGCATCTGCTTCACACGCGGTTATACCACACACGCCTCGTGCAGCCCGGCACGCAGCAGCCTCTATACCGGCCTCTACACACATCAAAATGGCCATTACGGGTTGGGCCACCGAGGTTACCAATTACACCGAGGCATTCCGACCTTGCCTGCCCTGATGAAACAGGCCGGGTATCGAACCTGTGCGGTTGGAAAAGTTCATGTTGAACCGGCTGAAATGTTGCCCTTTGAAACAGAATGGGAACCCAAAAATATGAGTCGGCGCGATGTGCATGCCTATCCAAAAAACATCGAACGCTTTATCGACGATGCGGGGGATACCCCATGGTTTGTCCTATGCTCTCTGGGTGATCCCCATCGCCCATTCAAAGGTCAAGAGCACGACCTGCCAGAGAAAATGCTAAGCGCCGACGATGTCATCCCCTTTCCGTCTCACGGAGAACTCGACACACCCGAGATGCGCAAAGAAGTTGCCGGGTATTATAATGCCGTACAGCGCATCGATATCGCTGTGGGCCTGATGATGGATCTGCTCGAACGCAAAGGGCTTAACGAGAAAACCCTTATCGTATTCACAAGCGACCACGGCCCCCCCTTTGCACGTGGCAAAACAACCACCTATGAATTTGGCACACGGGTGCCCTACATCGTCCGCTGGCCAGGCCGTGTATCTCCAGGGCAAGTGCGTGACGATTTTGTTATTCATGTTGACCTGATGCCCACGGTACTTGAAGTTGCTCGTATACCCCTACCAGAAATCCAGGCGGGGCGCTCCTTGGTTCCTCTGTTCGAAGATGTCGATGTCTCTTGGCGCGAAACACTCTTTACAGAATTCACCGCTCATGGTGCAGGTTTTGCGCCCCAACGCACCGCGCGAACAGATCGTTTTAAACTCATCCACAATCTGTATCCAGGCCACCCCAAACCCGGCATCACTGTCGACGGCAGCGAAGTGCGTCAAGCACTTTCAGACCCCAAATGGACGGGCACACATATTGAAGGTATCTTTCAACAAATCGACAACCCGGTAGAATTTGAACTTTATGATCTCGACAATGATCCATTAGAGCATTACAATCTCGCGGACGATCCCGCCCTGGCCGATGTCAAAGCAGACCTCACATCTCGCCTCCTTGCTTGGCGTGAAGAAACATGTGACCCTCTACTGGACACGGCATACTTTGAGCGGCTCAAAACACACACCGAAGCCCACGTAGCAACCCAAAAACAGGCAACCAAAACAGCCCAATTGAAAGGTACAGATCCGCCCTACAATCGCATTGACATGCGTTCCTTCCAAGAAGATTGGCCGCCACCTTGGATGCATTGAGTGCGTCTCGTTGCTCAATGAAGACTTTCCAAGTCCTTCTCATTCAACCTATACCTCAACAACAGAATAGGATCACGCACATGCCCAAGCTCTCCAAGTTCTTTCTCCTCCTCACCCTCCTCATCTCCCTTCCCGCATTCGCACAACCCGTCGAATACTTCACCGACAACGGCTACGGCAATCCCGTCTCCACCATGCACCACCCCTGTGCAGAGTTCGTCGACGGCATCACCTACCTCACATATCAAGGCCCGCACGAAGACCCCTACGTCTGCACCTACAACCACACCACCCAAAAATGGACCGGCCCCTTCAAAGCCGGCGTCAACCCCATGGGCCGCGAGCAAGACGCCATAGACCAAGACGGCCGCGTCGATAACCATGGCCGACCCGCCATGATCGTCGATGCCAAAGGATACATCCACATCATCTTTGGCGGACACGGCGGCTCACCTGACCTTGGCGTCAATCAAAACGGAACCCCCGGACGCGGCAAGCAAACGCACGCCATTTCCAAACGCCCCCACGACATTACCGAGTGGGAAACACTCGAAAATATTTCACCCTTTGGCACCTACTCACAGTTTGTCAAAATGGACAACGGCGACCTGTATCTTTTTTTCCGCCATGGGTCACACCGATCCAACTGGGTCTACCAAAAGTCCATCGACCACGGCCGCACCTTCGCCGATCCCACCCCTCTCCTCATCTCCAAACCGCAACCCCAAGATCCCGACATCCTGGATGCCTGGTACGCCTGGTTCGCCAAAGGCAAAAGCAACACGATCACCGCCTCTTACGTCTACCACCCCTGTGGTAAAGGGGATCGCCACACCAAAGACCGCCACAACACCTATTATATGCAATTGAATACCGACGACAACACCTGGCATAATGCCCCCGGGCAACACCTCACCATCCCCATCCTCAAAGAATATGCAGACAAAAACACACTCATCTTCAACACCCAAGGTGGCCGCGCAAACCACGGCACCTGCCGCGTCGATGAAAACGGGAACCCGCACATCTTCTTCCGCCACGAAAAGGGCCACGCGCGCTACTACCGTTGGCTCGGAGACAAGTGGCAACAACCCGTCACCATCTTTCCCGGTAACAGATCTCAAGACGGCGACATGATCGTCCACTCACCCACACACGTCCAGGTCCTCCTACGCTACAATACCCCCACCGGCAGTCACGTCGGTTACTTCACAACAACCGACGGCGGCCTCACCTGGAAAAAAGAAAAACCCATCGTTTCTTCCAACACGGTCCAGTACAATCCCATCAGCGCCATAGCCCGCAACGCCCATCCCGATGCCCGCCTGCTCATCGCCGAAGACGTCAAAGGTCAACAGCATCAATACCACCATATGATCCTCCTGGGCGACAACGGCCCAGTTACCCGCCCGCTCGAAGAAACCAAAAACCTCGGCAATCGCATGGAGCGCATCCGCAAAGCCACTACAAAATGATAACGGAGCCAAACACAATGACAATCCACCATCGAAATTGGGCCGGCAATACGCGCTTCAACCCAGCCAACTTTCATCAACCCAATACAATTGCCGACCTACAAGAAGCCATCCGCAAAGCCAAGAAGGTGCGCGCGATCGGCTCGCGTCACTGCTTCAATGACATTGCCGATACGGCCGGCGATATGTTCTCCTTACATAATCTCGACAATAAGGTGACCATCGATCACGAGCACCATATGGCCACCGTCAATGCCGGAATGACCTATCGCGAACTTTGTCCTCAATTGCACGCAGCAGGGTATGCACTGCACAACATGGCGTCATTGGATCATATCACTGTCATCGGTGCGTGCATGAGCGCAACCCATGGCTCGGGTGATGCGCATGGCAATTTGGCAACTGCCGTTTCTGGGCTGGAAATGGTCACCGCCAATGGCGATTTGCGAACCCTCACCCGTGACAAAGAGGGTGATCAATTCTTAGGAGCTGTCGTCGCGCTGGGTGCGCTCGGTGTGGTAACCAAGGTCACGCTCGATTTGGTACCGGCCTTTACGATCCAACAACAGGCCTACCAGAAGCTGCCCATGACATACCTCGAAGACGCATTTGATGCTATTATGTCAACTGGTTACAGTGTCAGCCTCTTTCCCACCTTTCAAGAAGATTACATCGATTCAATTTGGGTGAAACAGCTAATTGCCGAGGGAGAAGAGACATCATCGGCCACACCCTCCGATGTACCATGGGTGCCCGGCGGTCATATCTTTGGGGATCCCTCCGATCGCCAATTCACCCCCATGGAAACACCTGGCCCTTGGCACAAACGCCTGCCCCACTTCTCGTTTAACGACGCATTGCAAGAAGGCAACGAATTACAAAGTGAATATTTCGTAGCACGTCATCATGCCGTTGCTGCACTCAAGATGGTCGCAAGCTTCCGCGAGCAATTGGCCCCCATCCTGTCCGTCGCAGAGATTCGCACCGTCGCCGCAGACAAACTCTGGTTAAGCGCCGCATATGAACAAGATGTGGTCGCAATCCACTTTAACTGGCGCAAAGATTGGCCGAATGTAAAACGTTTCCTCTCTGTTTTAGAAGAACAATTCGCCCCCTTCAAACCACGTCCCCATTGGGGCAAGCTCTTTACAATGACGCCAGCCCAAGTGCAAGCAGTCTATCCACGCATGGCCGACTTCCAAGCCCTAGCGAATAGCTATGATCCCGAGGGGAAATTCCGCAACGCATATGTCGATAAATATATCTTCGGAGCAGATTGATCAACCAAACGCTCAGCCTGTGTGTGGAATCGCTCTAAACATTCATCCTAAAAAATGCCCGGTATTCATTTGAATAACCGGGCATTTTTTGTGTACTTGCTCCATCTCAAACGAAGCCCTATCTTTCAGCTGGAATTATGGCACTTGTATAAATAACTTGAGATCACCCTAAAAAAATTTAGTAACCGTTCACAGATGAATTGGCTATTTTGTGGGTCACTTCCACCATCAGCAGCGCCAGTCGTTATGCGTCTTGGCGCACTATCCACGTTCCTTTCATAACAGGAAGACCAAACGCATGAAACCAACCGATGTCATTGTAGTAGGCAATACGTCCGATGACCCGTTCGCAATAGACGTGGCATTTGCAATGGGGCAAACCGTAGATATTGCAGACCTAATCAGCATGAAAGCCTTTGCAAATTCAGAATTCTGCCCGCGCTTCATATCTGACGAACTCGATTTTTCGGCAATTGGAAACGGCCTAAACGGCAAAACTGTCATCATCATCAGCACGTCCAGTCGCACGTTGAGCAGACAAAGTTTGGCCATGCGCAACTTACTCATTGCCAGAGCGGCAAAAGAAAATGGCGCATCTGAAGTCGTGCTCGTCGAACCAGACCTTTACTACAGTGCCCAAGATAGAGGACCACATCCCGATCTCGGTGATGTACCATCGGGGAGAGACCAAGCCGACTTAAAGAAATTCGATGGCCAACCCTTCACCGTAAAACTTTATGCGCAGATGTTGAAACTGGCAGGCGTAGACAGGGTCGTTACCGTTCACAATCACTCTTTCGCAGTCCAATCGATGTTCTCAGAGGTTTTCGAAGGCCAGTACTATGACCTCATACCTTTTGAAATCTACTTGGACTACTTGCGCAATTCCAACATCGTCAATTTTGAACCAGACGGAACAGGCCTGGCCCTCTGCGCACCAGACGAAGGCGCGAGAGACTTTGTGAGAGAAATGATTTCCAGGCTAAACCTCCCGAAGGCCAAGTGTTTATTGCTCGAAAAAGAACGAACAGGCGAGCGCGATGTCGATATTCGTTTGTTCGAAGGCAGTGAGTCCACGTTTGAAGACATCGCCGGACATGACGTCGTTCTCTTTGATGACATGGTGCGAACAGGGTCAACCGTCGTAAAAACCTGTCAGTACTTGAAAAAAACCAATCCGCGCCGATTGATTTTCGCCGTGACACACTTCTATGCCAGCGATGAAGGACGACAAAAAATGGCAGACACAGCCATCGATGAGATACTCACATTCAACACCATGCCCACCATACTCAACAGAGATGAACAAGGGCGATTGAGGCGAAAGATCGTCGTCCTTAAAATTGAACGGTGGCTGGCGCGCAACTTAAAAGAGATTCTGGGCCTACACTTAGAGACAACACGCGAATTTTATCATATCGATATGTCATCAAAAAATGCCAGATTCACGCGCAAGATCTCGTCAAACGAACAACTCCTCGAACTGCGTGAACAACGTCAGCGGGGCAATTAAGAGGCGGATCTGTCGAACGCCTAACATTCGTTATGGAGAACAGACCACACATCAGGAGAACAATGATGAGCAAAGAAGATCGCCCAATCGTCATGTCAATCGTGCAATACACAGACGCAATAGAATCTAAAAAGATGACCGTGATGGAGTTGGTCGAAAAGGCAGGAGAGCTCGGCGTTGATGGTGTTGAATTGCGCCGAGAACTCTGGGGTGATGAGATGAACGAAGAGTTACCTGCGATCAAGCAGCGAATCAACGCGCTGGGGCTTCAGGTCACGTTTGCAACACACAGCGTCCTTTTCTGTGAGGGAGAAGACTACGATCTCCTACTGGCCGATGTCGATACAGCTGCAGAGATTGGATCGCCACACCTGCGTATCTTTAGTGGGCCCGTGCCCAAAGAGGCAAACGACCCTGCGTGGGAAAAGGCGAAAGCTGTGATTGATCGTGCCGAGACAAAAGGCATCGTGATCGCGCTTGAAAACTATGCAAACGCGCCCGGAGGAACACTTGCTGAGGTTCAGACCGTCCTAAACCATTTCCCAGTACCCGCACTCAAGACCAATATCGACACTGGGAATTACACGGGTTGGAAACAAGACCTGATAGAAGCAATCGATGTCCTTGGAAATCGTATCACCTATGTACACATCAAAGACCCAAGCGAGAACGGCACCAGCGTGCCCGGTGAAGGTGACCTGCCCTTGAAGGAAGTTTTCGCAGCACTCGACGCCCTGCCACAAAGGATCATCTACTGCTTCGAATTTCCAGGCGGCAACGATCCAGACGATCGGATCAAACGAGGGCTCGCATTTATGAACAGTCGCTAAACCACCCACGTTCACACAACACAGGATATCTGCTTCTGTTTTAGAAACGTAGATCGCATCCCCCAAGGCGTGAACGCTGGATTAACCAAATGAGAGCGTTTGAATCCTTCGCCGAAACATTCTAAAGAAACCATTAATTTT